>JAAZBV010000076.1 GCA_012513605.1 Desulfatiglans sp.
ACCTGTGGGACTTGAATTGATCAAACTCTTCAAAGCTGCCCCTGTCAAGGAAAAGCTCTATCCTCTCCCTTGCGGTGAGCAGCCCCTTTTCCTTGTGTTTCTTGATTCGTTCGGGTCCACCGCCAAGGGCCGCCTGCTCACGCAGCCTGTATAACTCATCCAGTTTGTCTGCCATTTTTAGCCTGCTATTCCAACTTGAAACAGAACTCTGTTAATACCCCGTATGTTGATTTTGGATGCAGGAATGCAATCTGTTTTCCGCCTGCGCCATCAACAGGAACCTTGTTAATAAGTGAACAACCGCTATTTTCCGCCTTTTTTAACTGTGCGTCAATATCATCTGTCTTAAAGGCTATATGATGAACACCCTCTCCGTTTTTTATTATGAATTTCGCAACAGCGCTCTCTTCGGATGTCGGCTCCAGTAATTCAAGATGCACCTCGCCAACCGAGTAAAAGGCCGTTTTAACCTTCTGGGATTCAACAGTCTCAACACCTTCACACTTTAATCCAAGGGTGTTCTCAAAATATTCCCTTGCCTTTTCAATCGACTTTACTGCTATTCCTATATGATCAATCTTCTGTATCATCTCTAACCCCTGTACCGGTATTCGCCAAAAACCTCACGTAAAACATTACATATTTCTCCGAGAGTGGCGTATTCCCTTACAACTGCAAGGATGGGCTCCATCAGATTTGCACTGCCTGAGGCCGCATCTTTGAGCACAGAAAGGGCTTCATTGATCTTTTTATTCTCCCGTTTCGCCTTGAGCTGCCTCAAGCTCTTCACCTGGTTGTCTTCCACCTCCGGGTCTATCTTGAGTACCGGAGGCTTGATACTCTCCCCTGACTGAAACCGGTTAAGCCCGACAATGACCCTCTCTCTCTTTTCGATCTCCTTCTGGTACTCATAGGCAGATGTCTCTATTCGCCCCTGGATAAAACCCTTTTCAATAGCGGCGATTACCCCGCCATTCTTTTCAACCTCTTCCATAAGAAGGGAGACATCTCTCTCTATCTTATCGGTCATATCCTCTATAAAATAAGAGCCTGCAAGGGGGTCGATGGTGTCTGCTGCGCCTGATTCAAAGGCGATAACCTGCTGGGTCCTGAGTGCTGTTCTCACTGAATCCTCTGTAGGAAGCCCGAGCGCCTCATCCTTTGAATTGGTATGCAGGGACTGTGTGCCCCCTAATACAGCGGCAAGGGCCTGTATGGTCACCCTTGCTATATTATTGTCCACCTGCTGTGCGGTAAGGGTATTGCCTGCGGTCTGTGTATGAAACCTCATCATCTGGCTTGAAGGTTCCTTTGCATTAAACCTGTTCTTCATGATCTTTGCCCAGAGCCTTCTTGCTGCCCTGAACTTTGCCACCTCTTCAAGGATGTTTGATGAGGCATTAAAAAAGAATGCAAGTCTCTTTGCAAAGCTGTCCACTGTCAGCCCTGCATCTATTGCAGCCTGAACATAGGTGCATGCGTTTGCAAGAGTAAATGCAACCTCTTCAACCGCAGTGGAGCCAGCCTCCCTGATATGGTAGCCTGATATGGATATTGTATTAAATGATGGAAGATTTCTGCTGCAATACTGGAATATGTCAGTAATGATACGCAGGCTTGGTTTTGGCGGGAATATGTATGTCCCTCGTGCAACATACTCCTTCAGGATATCGTTCTGGATTGTCCCCTGGAGTTTATCAGATGACACACCCTGCTTCTCTCCCAGTGCAATATACATGGCCAGAAGAACAGCCGCAGGCGCGTTTATGGTCATGGAGGTAGAGATCTTGTCCAGCGGAATACCTTTAAAAAGCACCTCCATGTCATAGAGTGAATCTATTGCCACACCAACCTTGCCCACCTCGCCAGCGCTCATAGGGTCATCAGAGTCGTACCCTATCTGGGTTGGAAGATCAAAGGCAATTGAAAGCCCTGTTGTCCCCTGATCAAGCAGGTACCTGAACCTGTTGTTTGTTTCAGCAGCGTTTGAAAAACCTGCATACTGCCTCATTGTCCAGAGGCGGCCCCTGTACATGGTGGGCTGAACACCCCTGGTAAAGGGATATCTGCCAGGAAACCCGATGTCAGACAAATATTTGTCGTCCATATTTCCAGGAAACGATACCCTCGGTATCTCCTCATTACCGTGGTTGCTGAACTTTTCTTTCCTTTCAGGCGACCTGGCAAGGCTTTTTGCCAGCTCCTTTTCTTCCCATTCTGTAATCCTCTTGTCTTTACCCATTAAACCTTATCCTTAACCATGCCCTGATCAATAAATTTACTTTCAGGGCAGGAAATTATTCTGTCTGTTTTCTTCCGTAAAATTTATCACACGCCTCTTTAAAGGCCTCAATGATTTCGGCAAGGGGGGCGCCCGGTGTGAATATGGCATCTATCCCTGCCTCTTTCAGAGCCACAATGTCATCATCAGGTATGATGCCGCCACCCAGCACCATTATATCTCCTGCCCCCCTCTGTTTAAGCTCTGCCACAACAGCAGGAAACAGCCTGAGATGGGCACCAGAAAGGGAAGAGAGCCCGATTGCTGCAACATCCTCCTGTATGGCTGTGGAGGCTATCTCTTCAGGTGTCTGACGTATACCAGTATATATAACCTCAAACTCACTGTCCCTCAGTGCCCTTGCTATGATCTTTGCCCCGCGGTCATGGCCGTCCAGGCCGGGTTTGGCTATCAATACCCTGTTTTTAATCTTTTTAACGGTCATATTCTCCCCTGATCCGGGCATATTCCAACCCTGGACCCATTATTTCTTTTTACCGATTATACCGGCCCTGAATGCCTTTGTAAATCTACCGCAAAAGCGGTCTTTACCTAAAACCACGTCAGCAGCATAAAGTATCTCCCTGAGCTCCTGGTTTTCAGGGTCAATAATCGCACTGTCCATACCCGCTGCAATAGCGAGCACTGCAAATGCCTGGTTCACGATCGATCGCGCAGGCAGACCATAGGATATATTGCTTAAGCCCCCGGTTATATGTACATCAGGGTATTTCTTTAATATCTGGCGCATTGCATCAAAGGCCATGTTTCCGCTTTCAGTACTGGTTGATATGGTGCCCACAAGCGGATCAACATGCAGCTTATTGTCAGATAGCCCCCCCTTCCTTGTCATCTCAATGAGACTGTCAAGTATCTCAAGCCTTTTTTCAACGGTTGTGGGTATGCCGTCATCATCGCATGTAAGCACTATAAGCTCGGTCTGATGTTCACAGGCAAGCGGAAGAACCCCGTTTACCCTGATCTTTTCACCACTTAGCGAATTTAACATCGGATTCTTCTTTACAACAGTAAACCCGGCCTTAAGTGCCTCAGGGTTGGCAGAGTCAAGACACAGGGTGACATCAGTAACCTCCTGTATGGTAGTAATAAGCCATATCATGTCAGAAGGCTCCTTATCAGGCGATGTACCTGCGTTTACATCAAGAAAATCCACACCTGCCCTTACCTGTTTCAAGGCAAGTTCCTTTATAAAATCAGCATCTTTAGAGGCTATAGCCTCTTTTACACGCTTCCTGGTGCCGTTTATTTTTTCTCCGATAATAATCATATCTTAATCCTTTCGCAGTATTATTTTACAAGTGCTGGCATCCATTTTTGCCCTGGGACCAGTGTTTATGTATACATTTTTCCCGACCCCTGCTTATATACTAAAAAGGAGGATCGGGCAAAGATAATCTCAACCCGCTCCTCCTCAGTATATAAAGGCTCAAAAATACAATTCAAACAGATGCGTATAAAGAATTGAAGTCATGCAACCAGCAAGAAAAGGAGATCATGCATCTTTTTTTTGCTATACACTACAACAGGCCTAGCACAACCATCCCTTTGCCAGTGTTACTGCGGCCATGGCATCCTTGCCATATGCATCGGCGCCAGTGTATTTTTTTACCTCATCATCTATCTGCCCACCACCGATCATGATCTTCAGATTATCTCTGAGGCCTTCAGCCTTGATGGCATCAATAGTCTCTTTCATGGCATCAAAGGCAAGTGTAAGAAAGCCGCTCAGCCCTACAACCGTTGCGCCCGTCTCCTTTATCTTGCCTACAATAGTCTGGACTGGCACATCAATGCCCAGGTCATATACTTCAAAACCGCTTATATCGAGCATGAACACAACAAGGTCTTTTCCTATGTCATGGATATCGCCTGCAACCGTGGCAATAATAACCTTTCCGATCTTTTTTGCCTCAGCGCCTGAATCCTTGATATAGGGCTCAACCATCTGGGCAATACCCTTTAATATCTCACCGGAGTAAATCAGGTCAGGTATAAAATATTCCCCGTTTCCGAATCTATGTCCCACCACCTGCATACCCTCTCTGGCCTCTGCAAGTATCTGCATGGGGTCCATATTGTCACCCAGCATCTTTTTGACCGCATCCAGGGCCTCCTGTTCTTTCAGATCAGCTAATAAAGTTGATAACTCTGACATGTTTCCTCCCTCCTTGAGCTTGTTAATAAAATAATTAATCTATTCCGTATTTATAATTATTATAAATATTGCAGAATTAATATTGTTTTTAATTAATCTACATATGCGCAGCCTGAATGCATAGCCTGTCTTAGTATTCCATATAAGACTAACCGCGCTAGAATCCTAATAAATTGAAATAATGTCAAGGCAAAATTTGTCTATATTTCTACCTGTAAACGCCATATTCCTTGCAGAAATCAATAAGCGCCCTTACGTTCTGGGGTTTTGAGTAATCGATTGATGCCCCGCTTGTAAGTATAAAGCCTCCTCCCTTGCCGCAAAAATCTATAAGGTCTTTACAGTAGGCCCTTATGTCATCCGGTGTACCTGCCAGCATGAGTGATGTGGGTACATTCCCCATAATACAGCAGACATCCTTTAGAATATCCTTTGCCCTGTGCATGTCTGTCCGGTCAAAATACCATATGCACTTACCCTTTGGAAAATCTGATATTATCTCAAGACGGTGGTTATAGCTCCCCTCTGCAAATGGCACAGGTATAAGCCCTTCATCTATGATCCCGAGCATCAGTTTTTTCAGAGTGGGCCAGTAGAACTTTTCAAACTGCGACACAGACATATGGTTGTCATCACCCTTGTGCAGCGGAATAAGTACCATTGGGCTGTCAGACCTGTTACCAGAGTCTATTGCCATCTCAAGCATCATGGGCAGAAATTTTTCACAGGCCTCTGTAACAGTATCACCCCTTCGGTAAAGATCCATCATGATGCCCTTTGTACCCCTTAATGTATCGCTAAGGGCATCAAAGGGCGCTGTGCCTGAACCCTCCATAAGAATGGGAAAGCCCGCCTCCCTTGATCTTATGGCTGCCCTTTTTGTTATCTCCATTACCCTTACGCTCTCTTCACCCGCCTCAAGGAGTTTTTCAAGAAGGTCTCTCACCTCGGGTGTTGAAAAGGGCAAAAATGTCATTGGCCCTATACCATAAAGGTTGTGGGTGAGCACAGGCAGCTTTGCCAGAGGGGTCATTGAACCGAAGATTCGGGGCAGGTATTTGTGTATCAGGAAATCCGAAGGGTCATTCATGAGATGACCGTATTCATCAGAGGTCATGTATTCCCTTTCAACCACCTGGTATCCGCTCTCCTTTGGCACACCATGGCCCGGCCATTTAATAAGTTTATAGTCAAGGATCTCAAAAAGCCTGCCTGAAAAGGCCTCTGTATATGAGGCATTATCAGGCTGGAATTCCAGATTGAATTTCAGGTATGCCTCCATTGCCTCTTCCTGGTTATACATCTTGTCATATGGGGATAAACCATAGTAGCGAAGCGCATATTCGCCTATCATGGGTATAACAGGTATCCTTAAAGGAGTCTTTTTCAGTTCAATGGCATCACGTATTATGGTTACTCTTTCCTGATAAATACTTGCAGCATCCTCGTCCCTGAAGTTAATACCATCAAGGCATACCATGTGATCAAGTCTTTTAGCGAGCCTTTCATCCGGAGAAAGCGCCTTCCAGTTATCAGGTTTAATAAACATTTTTATTTTCCCTTCTCTCTTATATTACTCAATTCATATAGTTATACCAGGAACCTTGTCAAGGCTATTGTTCCCTGCGGCACCTGCCGCGATCTGCTGAGCCGGACTTGTTAGTATTGACAATATCCCGGTATTAATACTATTATTTTACCTGTTTCAGATGGCCGAACAAAAAACAGGAGAGAAAAAATGACAATTGAAAAGATGACGCTCGCAAGGCTCAAACAAAAAAAAATGAATGGTGAAAAGATAACCATGTTGACGGCCTATGATTATTCGGCTGCGACCCTGGTAGACCAGGCAGGCATAGATACCATACTGATTGGTGACTCCCTCGGAAATGTCATGCTCGGTTACAACTCGACCGTACCTGTGACAATGGATGAGATGCTTCACCACTGCAGGGCGGTAAGCAGGGCAGTAAAAAATGGTTTTGTTATAGGCGATATGCCCTTTATGTCTTACCAGGTGAGCATTGAAAAGGCCGTGGAGAATGCCGGCAGGTTCATGAAGGAGGGCAACTGTGACGCGGTAAAACTTGAGGGCGGAAGCGAGATGGCGCCTGCAGTAAATGCCATTGTAAAGGCCGGTATACCTGTTTGCGGGCATCTGGGTCTTACTCCACAGACCGCTACCATGCTGGGCGGTTACAAGGTTCAGGGTAAGGATGCAGCAAGCGCACGCAAGATAATACACTCAGCCAAAGACCTTGAAGAGGCAGGGGCGTTTATGATCGTCTTTGAGTGCATACCCGATTCACTGGCAGCGCGCATAACAGAGGAATTAAACATCCCGACCATTGGCATCGGGGCAGGCCCTGATTGTGACGGCCAGGTACTGGTATACCATGACATATTAGGTATGTATGAAAAATTCACACCCAAATTTGTAAAACAGTACCTGAACCTTGCACCCATGATAAAGGATGCCATAAAGCAGTATAAGACAGATGTGGAAAAAGGGGTATTTCCGGGGCCGGAACATGTATTCAGGATGGATCAGGGGGAGGCGGAAAAGCTCTAGGAGAGGCCAGATGGAAATCCTCATTGTTGGGCCTGGCGCCATGGGGAACCTTTTTGCAGCGCGCCTGTCTAATGCCGGATACCATGTTACCCTGCTGGATCACAACCCCGAAAGGGCTGACAGGATAAACCGGCAGGGTATTTTTATTGAGGGTGTATCCGGGGAGTACAGCGTAAATGTCCCGGTTATATCCGATCCAGCCGGTATAAGGCCTGATATAATCATCATCTTTGTCAAATCCGGAAAGACAAAAGAGGCAGCCCTCTCGGTCAGGGATATTACAGGTAAAAACACAATGATCACCACCCTCCAGAACGGCCTTGGAAACAGGGAGATGATAGAGGCGATCACAGGAAACAGGGTGATTGGCGGCATAACATCTGAAGGTGCAACATCCCTCGGGGCAGGAAGGGTCAGGCATGCGGGTGCAGGCATGACGGTTCTGGGTCCTGGAAGGGCTACAGATGAGAGGCTTGAAAACCTTGTAAGCGCACTGAACATGGCCGGTTTCAGGGCAGACTCTGCCAATAATATTGATGACCTGATCTGGGGAAAACTTATTATCAATGCAGGTATAAATGCCCTCACAGCAATAACAGGGCTAAAGAATGGTCAGCTTCCCATGTATGAAGGCACCCTTAATATAATGAAGGATGCTGTAGAAGAAGCGGTCAGGGTTTCAGAGGCATTAAATATTACCCTCCCCTATTCAGATCCCATGGAAAAGGTTCTTGAGGTATGCAGAAATACATCAGGCAATATTGCCTCCATGCTCCAGGATGTGCTTAATAAAAGGGCTACTGAAATAGACTTTATAAATGGCGCAATCCACAGGGAGGGCATAAAGGCAGGAATACCTGCGCCTGTGAACCTCTTCCTGACACGCCTCGTAAAAACAATCGAGGCAAGCTACAGTAACAGGACATTTTAACTTTATTTCGTTTAGTGGCATGCTGCTGTTAAAAACATGCCCTTTTTTATATGGTTCAGATAAATGGAACATGCAGTACCTATCCTCATCAAGGTAATTATCATATTTGCAGGCATCCTTATCCTTAACAGATTCGGTGTTCATCTTGCTGTTTCACTCATAGCAGGCGCAGTCTCTCTTGGTCTTTGGATGGGTTTAACACCTTTAAAACTCATTGCCTGTTTTTATAAAGGTGTTGTTGATCACCAGACCATAAGCCTTGCCGTTATTGTATGGCTCATAATGGTGATGAGCGATATCATGGGCAAAAGCGGGCACATGAATCGGCTCGTCATAAGCTTTACCCGTATTGCAAGGGATGCAAGGGCTGTGGGCACAGTCATGTCCGCACTGATAGGGCTTTTGCCCATGCCCGGGGGTGCGCTCTTTTCTGCCCCTATGGTAGATGAATCACTTTCAATAGTAAAGGCCACGCCTGAACACAAGACGGCACTCAATTACTGGTTCAGGCATATATGGGAATACTGGTGGCCCCTTTATCCCGGGGTGATCCTTGCCATTGCGCTCCTGAATGTTGATACGTGGCGATATATGATCTTTGCAGTGCCAATGACCTTGCTCTCTATCGGTGCAGGCTATTATTTTATTATTAAACCAATGGACAGAGCTTCATCAAACACGGAAGGCCGCATTACCATTCAGGGGGTAAAGGCATTTATTTTTGAGATGATGCCCATCTCTATCATTGTGCTTTCTATTATTTTGATAACAGGCCTTATAAGGCTGATTCATGTGATCAGTGAGGATATCCCTGTGCCTTCGCTTACCCCTGTTATTATAGGCCTTGTCAGCGCCATCATATGGGTCTGCCGCACAAACCGGATAGCCCCTTCAGGCCTTGTCAAGGCAACACTCGGGAGATCAAATCTTACCATGATTCTACTGATCGTCGCTATAATGCTGTTCAAGGGTGTGATGACAGATTCAGGCGCAGTTACAGGGATAAGAGATGAACTCATTACATACGGTATACCCCCTATCCTGCTTATTATCATCATGCCCTTTTTCTCCGGTATTATACTTGGGATAGCAGTGGGTTTTGTAGGCGCATCATTTCCGCTTATAATACCCCTGTTTCCTGCTGACGATACCTATATGTACCTCTCATATGCAGCGCTTGCATACACCTTCGGTTACATGGGCATGATGCTTTCACCTGTGCACCTTTGCTTTGCTGTTACAAGGGATTATTTCAAGGCAAATATCAGTGGCAGCTACAGCTATATTGTTAAATCCTCCATAGCTGTACTCATCCTGGCAGTTCTTTTTTTTATGATCTCTACCTTTTTGCATGGCCTTGCAGCCGGGTAAACTTGATACCTGAGTTTTGCAACATAACCGCGAACCACACGAACGACACGAACAAAAACTTAAATATTATTTTCTTTGTTTTTAACTTTCGCACAGTTCGCGCCTTTCGCGGTTAAAAATAATTTAAGAGATCACAGAACCGCGAACCACGCGAACGACACGAACAAAAACTTAAATAATATTTTTTTTGTTTTTAACTTTCGCGCTTTTCGCGTGTTTCGCGGTAAAAAAATTAAAGATCGTTCCAGATTATTCCTGTTTCTGAAACACTGATATTGACATTCAGAATGCCTTATGCAGAATTAGCAAATTATATTCCAGTATCTTTTAATTTGAGGATGACATGTCTTTACCAGGGTTGATCAGAATCATATACTCCATTCTTTTTATTACTTTTATATTCTCCGGCTGTTCTGTGAAAGAGGAGGCCCCTGTTGTTATAGAGCCGGAACCTCTATATGTTTACATTAAACCAAAGGTTGCGCTTGTCCTTGGAGGAGGCGCAGCGCGCGGGTTTGCCCATGTCGGTGTTTTACGCGCCCTTGAGCAGGAAAAGATCCCTATAGATATGATCATAGGCACCAGCGTGGGCAGCCTTATCGGGGCCATGTATGCCTCTAAACCTGATTCATTTGAACTGGAATGGAGCTCTTTTCTGCTGCAGAAGGAGGATATCTTTGATTTTTCGATTTTATCCTCATCAAGGGGTCCGGTTAAAGGCGATAAACTGGAAAATTTTGTTAACACAAAGATACCTGTCCGGAACATAGAGCAACTCAGGATACCTTTTTATGCGGTCGCGGCTGACCTTAATACAGGTGAACCGGTAATCTTCTCTTCAGGTCCTGTCAATAAGGCGGTCCGTGCCTCATGCTCCATACCGGGTGTGTTTATACCCCTTTCATACAATAACAGGCAACTGATAGATGGCGGTGTCCTGGGGAATATCGCCCCTGAAATCGCCTACCAGAACGGGGCTAACCTGGTTATTGTCGTTTCAATCGGAAAATCGATCCAGAACAGGGACACAGGGAACCTGGTATCCATTACACTTCAGGCCATGGCCATCATGAGCAACAAAATTGATTCATACAAAGCAAAAGAGGTTGATGTGCTTATTACACCCGAGGTTGGTGATGTAGGACCTATGGATTTTTCTCAGAAAAAACGATGCATGCAGGCAGGTATAGATGCAACCCGAAAGGCTATGCCTGATATAAAAAGAAGGCTTGAGGCCTTTAATACCCCGGTAAGAGTAGATGAACAATGATCATTGATAAAAGAGAGGAAACAATATGCTGACAAAGAGACAGAATTTCATGGAGACTATCAGGGGTGGTAATCCTGACAGGTTTGTAAAACAGTTTGAGCCTTTCGGGTTTATCTGGGCAAACCCTGTTTCTGCAGCTTACCCTTATCCCGTTCCTGGCGGTCCGCCTGTAAAGAATGGATGGGGTGTTACAATAAGATTCCAGGCAAACACCCCCGGCCCTTTTCCTGTCCATGATGCTGAACATAAGGTGGTAAAGGATATCACAAGATGGAAAGAGACTGTAAAGGCGCCCAGGCTTGATTATCCTCAGGAAGAATGGAATAAGTTTAAACCTGCCGCAGATGCAATAGACCGCAGTGAACTATTTGCAACCTGTCTCATTGCCCCTGGCCTGTTTGAACAGCTTCATTACCTGATGGGTATGGAAGACTGCATGATCAGCTTCTACCAGGAACCTGAAGCCATGAAGGAGCTCATAAACTACATAACAGAGTATGAACTTAATTATGCAAAACTGCTATGTGATAATTTTCATCCTGATGCGCTCCTGCACCATGACGACTGGGGCAGCCACCGTTCTTCATTCCTCTCACCCCAGATGTTAAACGAGTTTATTGTTCCGGCCTACAAAAAGATATACGGGTTCTACAAGAAAAACGGCGTAGAGGTTATTGTGCATCACAGCGACTCATATGCAGCCAACCTTGTCCCTGCCATGATCGATGTCAAGATAGATGTGTTTCAGGGGTGTGTCACAACAAATAATGTCCCGGAACTGGTCAAAAAATATGGAGGCCGGATTTCATTTATGGGTGATCTTGATAATGGCGCTATAGACCGGCCAGGCTGGACTCAGGATCTGGTCGCACGAGAGGTAAGAAGGGCATGTACAAACAATGGTAAACTTTACTATATACCTTGCCTCGCAGCAGGAGGCCCCGGCAGCACATTTCCTGGTGTATATGATGCAGTAAATGCCGAGATAGATAAGATGAGCAGGGAGATGTTTTAAGATTTGAACCGCGAACCATGCGAACGACACGAAAAAATACTGTTATTCAAAAAAATTGAACTTTCGTGTTTTTAGTGTATTTCGTGGTTAAAAACTTTTCGCGCCTTTCGCGTGTCCCGCCGAAGTTTGAATGTCTTTTACGAAGGCGGACGCCTTTCGCGGTTAAATTTTGAATCTATTGATCATTGCTTATTGATAATTGTTTAAGTTTGCGGGCTGTTAAAAGAGTAAATTCTCCAATTAAGATGGAATTTGGCTTGATTTACCAGAGGGTAAGAAATGGATGAGGATAGACAGGATATCACCATATATAACACAGCAGACGGCAAAGCTGCTGTATCCCTCTATGCCAGAGATGGCATGGTATGGATGAATCAGACTCAGCTCGCAAAACTTTTTGACACCTCTATCCCCAATATAAGCATGCACATATCTAACATATTGGAAGATAAGGAATTATCTGAAAATTCAGTTATTAAGAATTATTTAACAACTGCTGTTCACGGAAATGAAATACCGATAGTGTAATACCATTGAGATATAAGGAAGGAACAAATATGGAATATTCAATCTCAGTAGAATCAATTGCCAGCAAAATTATTTTTATTCGAGGTGAGAAGGTACTGCTTGATAGGGATTTGGCCGCAATGTATGGAGTAACAACAAAAGTGTTGAATCAGGCTGTCAGAAGAAACAGTAAACGTTTTCCAGCCGATTTTATGTTTGAGCTGACAAAAGAGGAAAATTTATCTTTAAGGTCACAAAATGTGACCTTAAAGAGAGGGCAACATTCCAAATATTTACCATTTGCCTTCACAGAACATGGTGTGGCAATGTTATCATCTGTTCTCAGCAGCGAACGGGCAATTGAAGTAAATATTGCTGTTGTGCGCGCTTTTGTTCATTTAAGAAAAATGGCAATTACCTATGAAGCTCTTGAAAGAAAACTAAGAGATATTGAAGACCGACAGGAAGGCCAGGAAGAAAAAATAGAGGTCATATTTGAAGCCATTCGACAGCTCATGGCTCCACCTGAGAAGAAGGGCAATAAAATCGGTTTTGAAGTGAATGAGGGCGGTATTAAATACAGTTAAGATTAGATCTTAAGTAATTAAAGGTCACCAATCAAGTGTATTTAGTGGTAAATAACCCTTTCGCGCTGTTCGCGCTTTTCGCGGTTAATAAATTATTGTTTTTAACATAAAACTCCTTTCGTGTATTTCGCGTGTCCCGCGGTTAAATTGAATTTAGAATCTTACCTTACAGCCTTCAGCCTACGGCCTGACAGTCTGTTTTTTACAATCTTGAACCTTGAATTTTGAATCTTGAATTTTACTGCTTTTCCCTTTCAGCTTTGCCCTTTGAGCTGCAATATCTTATTGCCCCTGCAATAGTTTTCTGCTACAAGAAATCATTCATAAAGCAAGGCAAATCCAGTTAATTATGGGTAGCATCAAAAATAATATCAGTAGATTAACCATGAAAAACCAGATTGAAATATACAAAAGCCCTGATAATCAGATAGAACTACAGGTTCAGTTTGATAAAGATACCGTATGGTTGAATCAGTATCAGTTGGCTGAATTATTTACTACAGACAGGACCTCGATTATTAAACATATTCAAAATATATACGAGACAGAAGAACTTGATGAAAAAGTAACTTGTGCAAAAATTGCACAAGTTCGACAGGAAGGCAAAAGAAAGGTCAACAGACAAGTCCTTCATTATAACCTGGATATTATTATTTCTGTTGGATACCGTGTGAATTCCAGGCGCGGTACCCAGTTCCGTCAGTGGGCAACAAAACGCCTCAAAGATTATCTCGTCCAGGGGTATGCAATCAACGAAAAACGCCTGGAACAGAAACAACAGGAGGTAAGGCACCTTAAAGATGGTATCCGCATTATCAGTAGAGCTATTGAGGATAAGGCAGGGGATACCGATTTTGAGTGGTTGAAACTTTATGCTGACGGGTTAAGGCTGCTTGATGATTTTGATCACGAAACTTTAGACAGAAAAGGAAAGACTGACACATCTGTTATCTATCCGACCTATGAAGAATACATCGCAATGATAAATCAGATGCGGGCTGATTTTGATTCCACTGTTTTTGGTCGTGAGCGCGGGGGTGGTTTTAAAAGCGCCATTGAACAGATTCGTCAGGGTTTCGGCAGGAAAGAGCTGTACCCGACGTTTGAAGAAAAAGCAGCGACCCTGCTTTACCTGATCGTGAAGAATCATGCCTTTGTTGACGGCAATAAACGTATCGCAGCAGCATGTTTTCTTATGTTTCTAAACAGGAATAATCGACTCTACCCTGAGAAAGAAGGTCTGCCCATCAGTAATGAGGCACTGGCCAGCCTGACATTGTTTGTGGCTGTCAGCAAATCAAACGAGATGGAGACTGTTAAGCAATTAATAATTTCCATATTGAACAGGAGCAAACAGTAGATTTAAAAACTTATAAAATATTAAAACTTTCGTGCTTTTCGTGTATTTCGTGGTAGATAAATTTTTCGCGCCTTTCTCGGTTTTATATTATTAGGGGTTGTCCTTGGACGGAAAAACCAGATCAAACATAAAACCCGGTATTAAAGTAAAGGTTGTGCAGAAGCAGGACCAGCGGTCCGGCAAATTAACTGAAGGGATAGTTAAGGACCTCCTGACCAACTCTGCGATGCATCCTCATGGCATCAAGGTGCGACTGGAAAGTGGGATAGTAGGCAGGGTAAAAGAGATAATTCAGTGAACCGCGAACCACACGAACGACACGAAAAAAATATTTTAAAAAGTAATAAAACCTTTCGTGTTTTTAGTGTATTTAGTGGTAAAAAATCTTTTGCGCTGTTCGCCTGTCCCGCCATCTTGTCGAGGCGTAGCTCTATAGCGAAGACTGAAGTATGAATGTCTTTTACGACGGCGGATGTATTTCGTGGTAAATAATTCTTTTCGCGCTGTTCGCCTGTTTCGCGGTAAAATTAAAACTTTAATCAAGGAGG
>JAAZBV010000077.1 GCA_012513605.1 Desulfatiglans sp.
CCCTCTTCAAGGATTAGTTTAAGTTCCTGTCTGTTCATAGCCATTTAGAACCCTTTTCTCATTTTATTATCAGCCATGTAACAAATTCAAATTTGGAAATATTATATTCGGGTCCAACCGATAACCGGTCTTTTTGTGGCCGATTATTATGTGTTACGTTTAATTCATGTTTAACTGATGTCCATCCAGAAAGAGACAAATTCTGGATGGGACTTTCAGCATTCAGCGATCAGCCGCCTGTCCCGCCATCTTGTCCAATCATAGCTTTATGCGACGACGGAAGCCTCGCGCGAAGGCGGATCAGCTTAAGGCTTTAAAACAAAGACTAGGTAAATCGCTGTACGCTCCATCATGTAAATATCTATTTCTGATTAGAGCTAACTAATTAGAATTATTTTATTTAATGAATGTTTGTATTAGCAGAAAAGGAATCAATTATCAATGATCAATTATCAGTTATCAGGGATCAATAAACAATGATCAGTAATCAATTATCAGATATTATTTTTCTCCCAACCTTTCTCCCAACCTTTCATCCAACCTTTCATCCGATTAAGACACCCTGTTTATTTCTTTTTGTCTCCCTGCATACTGCTAAGGAACAAACTACCTTTTTCAGTTAGCCGGTATTTCTGCAGTCGGCTGTTTGGTTTATCCGGTATTGTATATTCAATCAATTCTAATCGTAAGGCAGGAGTGATATAGTTCTCTCGCATCCGCCTTCTGTTTTTAAGTCCCAATTCCATAAGTATTTCGGTGTTTCCAAGAGGCCCCTTTGAATATAAAATTTCTAAAAGCCTGAGTACTGGTGCCGTGACTGGTGCCGTGACTGGTGCCTTAATGATACTTTCGCCAGATTCGGCAATCGCCGCCTTAAATGTAACGATTAGAAAATCCTGCCGCTCCTCAGTAACGCCATCAATGTTGTCGGCAATATCTTTTCTGCCTGCTTCAGGATGAGCTTTAAGGAAATCAAGAATTGCCTGTTGTTTCTGGGTGCGTTTCTGGGTCTTTTTCTGGGTAGTCTTCTGGGTAGTCTTCTGGGCAGTCTTCTGGGCAGTTTCTTGGGCAGCTATCTCCACAACTTCTTCAGGTCTCTGAAAGACTGCCTTTACAAAGGAAGGCATCAAGGTCAAAAAAGGGGTCACCGTTTAGCTCTTTTATACAATTAGCATAAGCTATTAGGAGACCCCTTATTGAGACCCCTTATTGACGGATTGCAACCCATTGTCAGGTTAAATCGTATAATTTTAATAATAAAACAATCAATCTTCATAGGAAAAATCAGAAAAAAGGGGTTTAAATTGATCTTTCTCAAAAGAATATAAAACAGTACCAACAAAACCAGAGCCGGATACACCTTCATTGATTGATAAGAGAACTGGTTGTTTGTTGTCATAATCAATAAATGATATATCAAAAGCACTATTGAATCCATTAACTTCAAACGGGAAAGACTTATCCCCAATCTTAAAAATTGTTGGGTTTGACACATAATTCATAATTATTGTTAATCCCGCTGCAGAAATCTGTTCTTCTATGCATTCTGAGAGGATTACAATATCTTCTATCCTATTTTTATCAATATCTATTCCATAAACCTCTTTAATAGTATCATTACTGTTATGTACTTTTGCTTCTGATAAATATTTTTTAAAAATATCTTTATTTTCTTTTCTAATTAATTTGGCTGCTTGAGGAATATTTTTGAAATCAATATTGAACAGATTAATTGTATTGGAATCAAAATTGAATTTATAATCTGAATTAATTTCATAAATATATTTAGAGTTAGAGACATTTACTGTAATACTGTAGCCGTTTATTGTATATATTCCCACAAATTTGGAATCGGAAAATATTGCATATTTTTTACCTAAAGGATCAAGGAAGTATTCAGAACACTCAGTATTTGTAAATTTATATAAAGGATCGAGTTCATAATAATTTGCTGTTTTTTCTACAAGATTATCAATAAACGCTTCTAATTTGCTCTCTGTTGCTTTATTAAGTCTAGCATTGCGATGAAATGTGCATTGAATATCTTTATTGTCAACACAATAGGCATTTGTGGCACAAAGAAGGCCGATTAACAATATGGTGGAATCTATTATTTTCATTTTTATTATCCTATGAAATTCATTTTCATTAAGATGAAATATTTCAAATATTAATCAAGATTGGTCAAGAGCCTTATAAGATAGTCTCTGCCATTTTTAGACAAACCTAAGCTAATTGAATAAACCACTAAGTCGACTTCTGACACGTTGGCTTAGTGAATGGTTATGTTATGTCTCTTCTATTTTAACCGAAATACTCTTTTACATCATAGCATCCAATGGGGCGGCCTATGGCCCCGATAACAGAAAGGTCCACCCCGGTACTGTCACCGTGATATTCAAATCCGCTCACACGCATGGTTCTGTTATTGATAGCTATGCAGGTCTCGTATGTAGTCCCTGCCTCTTCATGCAGATCAAATATATACACACCTTCACGAAGTTTTACATATATGCAGGGGGCGCTCCACTGCATGCCAAGTGTCTGGTCATCAGTGTATATTGTCCAGGTTGCTGAATGAGGCGTTGTATAAAGATGCATGGAGGTCATGGCGCCCCATGTCCTGCTGTACGCTTTACCGACAAGTTCATCTGTAAAATCATGCCTTTTGTATCGGGGGGCTTCTACACCCTCCATTTCAGCAATACCAAAAAAGGTTTTATAAGAGATTTCATTTGCACTGTATTCGTTTCCCATCCTCGATTCAATACATGTTGTAAGACCGTTAATCAGGTCAACTGCTATCTTGACATTTTTCCTTGGTCTGCTTCCACTTTGTATGTGGGCGAAAAAAACCAGGCCTTCATCTATCTCAAATGCCCTGTATGATTCTGTGTGCCACTCTGTTTCGTTAAGTATGCGCCAGGAGAGTGTCTTCCTGTCTGTAACCCTGTATTCCCAAACCGGGCCGTTGTTATCATATCGCAGGATTAAATTCTTACCTGCAAGTATATCAGTAAGAGGCAGGGCATTCTCGGACATTGATCCGGCTGCCTTTTCCTTTGGCATGTCAGGGTCCCATTTAAATGACTCTGTCCGTTTTTCAGCAGCCAGGTGCATCTCTTCCTCGCTTATAGAAACAATATCTCTTCCCGGGCGATATACTAATCTCTGACCTTTTGTCTTTTTCTCCTGATCAAGCCCCATACCCAGTTTGATTACCCTACCGTCTTCATCAAAAGGCTCAAGTCTTGAAAGATGCCCAACTGTTTTTCCTTTTCCTCTGAACAAGTAATATTCCAGCTCGTCCTTTTCATTAAACCCGAGCCTCACGCCGATCTGTTCTTCTGTAAGCTGATCAACCATGTAGAGGGTCATGATCCCTGAAAATTCACATTCTGTACGATCATAGATAAATATATTGTCATCAACGAGTATATAATCCGAAGGGCTGCTGAATCCAAGGTTATCACTGTGCCGGGTCAATTCCACAAAGGTGGATGAGACAACAGAAGGATAAAAATCAAGGGTCTCAATACCTGTGTCCTGCCTCCAGTACATGCCTTTCCCCTGTATCCTGTTTGTGGTGTGATGGCGCTTTTCAGGAGGGGTCTGCCCGGGCACATCAATATAACCGAAGTATATCTCACGCTGGAGCTCCCTGTTATCCAGCTCCTGCCCCTGGCTCTCCTTCCCGCCGCAGAACCACACCTCAAACAGAGTGACCAGATTGGTTTTTAGATCAAGAAAGAGATTGTAGCCCTTTAAGGTGTCAGGAACCATGTAAGATAAGAAGACCATATGCTTCAAATCAAGTAAACCATAATGAGCGCTAATTGATGACCCGCCATTTTCAGAGAAGATAAGTGTGCTGTTATCTTTAAAGCTATAACTCAGTGCAGGACCATTGTCGGTTATTATCTTAAGAGATTTTCCTGCAAGGGTATCTGAAAGGTCTGATACACATTTTGGGCCTGAGACAGATTGTTCAAGTTTATTTGCAATCTGTTCTCTGGTAAGTTTGGAATATCTGAAACGATGCATTGGTGTGTTCATGTTCATGGCTCCTATTAATATCCTACCATGCCGGATTTTTAGTCGGCCCCATCCATTTCTCAACACCCTCGTTATATATGACTCGTTTACTGAAAAGCCACTGGCCATTCACCTTTACCATTTCATCCTCATAATGGCCATAACCATCAAATACGGCCTTCTTTTCAGGGTTGTCATTGCTGTAATGGAACCAGTAAGACCTTCCATACGCCTTTTCGCCTTCAACCTTGATCACAATATTGGTGATGTTATGACGCCCTGTAGCAGTACTGGCCGAATGATCGAAAACAGCCCTGGACTCTTCAATAGCCTTACGAATAGCGTCACGTCCCTTGACCTTGTACTCTACAATATCCAGCTCCCCATCTTCAGTGAAGGTCGATACATATGTGTCAAGGTCAAAAAAATCCAAAGCAAAGAGATAACGCGCCTGAAGGTCTTCTATCTGTGCACGGTCTTCAGCATAGCTCACGGTTTTAGTATCTTTCTGATTGCATGCAATGATGAACATCAGTGAAAGGGCAATAGCTGTGATTATCAGTAAATTAAATTTTTTCATTTTATTAATCTCCTTTGATAATAATGAGAAGGGTTCAAGGGAAGGCTTTTTGTTCTTTACACTAGAACCCTGGACCCCTTGAACCCTTGAACCCTGCTTTTAATTACTCCCACCCTGTCTTTGTGCCATATGGCAGTACAAGCCCTGTTGCCTCTATATCGTAGATCTTTCCTTTTTTGATCTTGAAGAAGTGGATAGCAGGCATATTAAATGTGCCCTGAAATGCAGGCACTGTATCCACGCCTGGTATTCCCTTTAGCTTCATCTCCTTAAGCTTGCTGTCATGGTAGAGGTTTGAAAAACCGACAGCCAGACCCTTCTGCTCGTCAATAACAAGGAGGCGGCGGTTTCTGATTTCACTTATATAACCCCACACGCCTGCTGTGATCTGCCCTTCACATGTATTGGGTGCAAGTGAAAGGGCCTTGCCCAGTTTCATCATCTCGGGGTCAACACCCTCGGGTGGGGCAAAATCCCTTGGCGCCTCTTTTGGGCCACCTACGGATATACCCCCGTTTTCGCGGCGCTGACATTCAAGGGCATATGGGGCAAGGGTACCATCTTCGCCAGTAAGTGAATCATAATAGGCAAGCCCTATATCGAACATCAGATTACGTGGTGTTCTATCTTCAGGTTTAATGTCTTCCACAAGTCCGGGCCGTGGTTTTTGCAAATTATTAATGGTGATTTCATTGCTTTTTACCACATGGTGTTCAGCCTCTGAGATCTTACCGCGGCGAATGGCCAGACGCACGCCAAGCAGGATATCCTCATTTTTATTTTCCTTCATCATGACAAGGGCAACCACCTGCTGGTTTACCGGGTCCGCTGCATATACCTGGAATTCAGAAGGGCCTCCGGATGCTGTTTCCCACAGTCCATACCCCACGGGTATTTCAGCGGTATTCTGGGTATACTTTACATACTGGTCAAATGGGACTGCCGAAGGATTATGGGCAACCAGGGCAGCCAGATAGTCCTTCATCATTTTTACAAGGCACTCACGATCGCAATGCCCGGAAGTATAGGCAAAGGATGTAGTGGAAAATAAAAAAACAATTGCTGCGAATATTCCAATTTTGACTATTTTCATTTCAATGACCTCCTATCTCACACTCTGTATACTATCAGATATACCCTGTTCATATGTACTCCAACCTGCATTCATACCATAGGGGCACCTGTGAAAGATCGCCTCAATCCTTCGGATATTGCCTTTTTCTATCTTGAACAGTTCTGCAAGCTGCCATGTCCAGTTAATATTGTCATGGTCAAAAAAGGCAAAGGCAAATGCTATGCCCCTCTCCTGATCCACTGCTACAAATCTGCGGTCCCTGACACGTGTAATGAAACCCATTTTCCCTGCCTCAAACTGCTCTTTGCAACCCCAGTTCGTTGAGTACACGGTGGCTGTCTTTGGGTCAGGTCGTGTCTGGCCCTCAGGCACAGGTACATTGGTGGCAGCCACGCCGTTTTCAATTCGGTGGCAGTCATCTGTAAAGGGATAATAGCCTTTGCCGTGATCATTCTTCTGAAGCCCTGAAAAATAATAGTTGGCGGTTATAATCAGATCTTCCCTGGATGCGCGCTCCTTCACAGGTATAGGGTCAGTAAATATCTTATGGGGCGCACCCATCTTTTCTACCAGTTCGCCGACTGTGGCCTTTCCAGTAAGACCCATGGTGTCACTGGCAGGGCGAACAACAATCTGTTCTGCCTCTGTTATCAGTTTATTGACTATCTTGAGCCTTATTGCCAGCCCAACAGGCTGATCTTCTCCATTTGCATTACCCCCGCCTTCATATGCCGTGCCCAGAAAGGCTACCTGCTGGGTCTCTATATCAGGGACATAGAATTTATAATTACCCTTTTTTGACATGGTTACCCAGAGCCCTTCGTTACCTAATGGGAGCCTGACCCCGTTCTCTGTAAATTTACAGTCCCTTGAAAAAAGATCGAGGGTTGGATTGTTGTCATTCATTGCATCCATGTACCTCTCTATATAACCCTCAAGACATTTACGGTCGCATGAACTGCCGGCCCCCTGTGCGTATACAACCGGAACCAAAAATAAAATTAACATAATAATAAAAACTCTGACTCGCATACTATTCCTCCTTTTAGTTGTTTATTTTGTGCACACAAAACTGTCTGCATTGTTTGTATCTCCTCCCCTGTAACGCGCAACAAGAGGATAGGGGCACAGGGGTCTTGTGACACCCGGAAATGTCTTGCCTGTTGCAATGATTCTATCAGGTGCGCGGCCATCTTCCACCCATGCCATGATTGCATCGAGCATATCAAACCTGTCAGTCGCCTTTCCGCCGTCACAGTGACACATGCCGGGTATAAAAAAGAGGCGAACAGAATCCATGATAGCATCGCCATTAACCATGATTGCCTCATCATACCAGTTTGCAAGCACGCTTGAGGCCATACCCTGATCTGAAAGCCCGTTATAGACGATCATTTTTCCATGACGCGCAAAGGTCGACAAAAATGTTGAATCTGCATCACTCATTGCCCCTGTATGGCGTGTACGCGCCACATCCCTGTCAAAATCAAAATCAAGCGGATCAAGGTCAGGTTCAGGAGGCGTCAGTTGATAATATTTCATATTCTCTAATCCCAGTGTTGCATCGGCCGCATCCCATTCTCCTGTTCCGGATGAGCCAAAGTGCATGGCACGCCAGATGGGGTCGGCAATACCGGTATCATAATTATAAGCACCATATAGCTGTTCCCCTTTGCCTGTTCGAGGGCCGGAATAAATATCACGCAGGGCCTCTACCTGCGCACTGGAAAGACATTTGTCTGTTTTATCTACTTTACAGGTCAAGACACCGAGGTCATAATCACAGGCCTGCCAGTCATTAATTATACCGTCAGCAAGGCCATCCAGGGCATCACAATGTTTAAGCACACTGTCAGCTACCAGACGCAGATCATCATCTGAAAATGCACGCGATATAATCGGGCGACCCTTTTCATCCTTTGGTGAGATGCGGGCCGCAACCTGAAGGTTCCACATCTGATCAACCGCTATCCTGGAAAATCTAATGGAAGGATCACCTGCCACAATACCGTCAAAATAGAGGGGGAAACGCTGTGAGGCCATCAGGCCCTGGCGTCCGCCGTTTGAACATCCCAGCAGGTATGAGTATGAGGGCGCCTTATTGTAATATTTTTCCACCACCTCTTTGGCTTTTGGGGTAACTGTTCCCAGTGCATTATATGCGTAGTCTATGCGGGCCTGCTGGTCAAGGCCAAAGGAGCCATCCATCCAGTCACTGCGATGGCCGCCGTCTGTTGAAACAACTGCAAAACCGCGTGCCAGGGCAGAGGGCCTTACCGAGCCAAAGATATCACCCAGGGCAGGGGCAAGCCTGCCGTCAAGCCCTCCGCCTCCATGAAAGACAAACCGGCCATTCCACTTTACTGGCATTCTGAGATCAAACCCGATCCCGAACCTGCGACCGCCCTGACCGATCCTGGGGTTGATCATCCCCTGAACAAGACAGTGTTCAGGAAGCAGTTCACCCTTATCATCCACAATACCGCTTCCATCAGCGGCAGGCGCAGGGCCAGCCGGGACTATCTCTGCCTTTTCGATAACGAAATCAGGAGTGGCAAGAGCTGATATAGTTGCACAGCGTGATGTGTTTGCATTTATATCCTCCCCTAATACTGAACTTACCGGGAGAAGAGCTGCAGGCAACAGATAAATGAATGCCTTTACTGCAAAGGCCTTTATCAAGCTGTTATTTAAAAAAAATGATTTGAAATGCATATGAACACCCTCCTGTTTGAATGGTCAATTCGCAGAAGAAACAGTTTCGATTACGAACAATACTGATAATGCAGATTATTGGTGCTGTCAAATATAAAATACCTGTTAAAAAGGGAATTATTTTTCATGGGAGTCAACTATTAACTTGACACAAAAAGGGTATCAGCCTATCGTCGAATTTCTTCAAATACTTGCACCTCACATCATAAAAGGATCAGGATGGATAAAGAGATAAAGGATATTATAACTGTAATGGAAAAACTGGATGGGATATTATTCTCCAGGTTCCAGCGCATCGGAAAGCGCCTCAGCATGAAGGACCCTTTCAGTGAGCTTACAAATACCCAGATGCAGGCAGTTTTCAAGATAGGCAAAATCCAGCCATGCACCCTGTCTGATGTGGCAAAGACCCTGAGGATCTCCAAATCTTCGGCCTCAACCCTGGTTGAAAGGATGGTGGTAAAGGGTGTGCTTGAGAGAAAGCAGGACCCTGATAACAGGAGGCGTGTTTTGATTACTGTGACAAGGCAGGTAAACAGTTTTCAGAAGACAATTGATGCGGAACTTATCAAGGAATTAAAAAAGATCGCTACTAATATGCCCCGTGCAGATTTCAATAAATGGGTTGAGGCAAACAGGGCGATTGACCTGGCAGTAGATGCTGTCTACGGGTCATTGATCAAAGGCATATCAAAATAAATTAAATCCGCGGTTAATAGATATTGTATTTGTCTTTAAGCCTTGCAAGCCTTTTTATATATTCGGGATAAAACATGAAACCGGTTTTTCCTGAGATATCACCATGCACAAGCCTTATATATGGCCTTATATCTATGCCATATGGGTTTTGTTTTGTGTCATTTGCCCTGTCCAGGATAAGGAGGCTGTAGTAACTCGTGAGTATCCTTATCTTTGAATCCCTTCGCATAAGGTAGGTTCTACCGCCGATAGTATTAAGGAAAAAGCCTGCATATTCATATAATGCCTGTTGAGAAGGACGCCCTTTTAACCCTGAATTATTACTGTGCATGTACCAGAGGAAAAAATCTCTCATGGTGGATTCCATATCTTTATTTTCATATGAAAGAACATCCCTGATAAGGGAGATGCCTTCAACACCAAGAAGCCTGTAAAAATGGGCTATGTTCATGAACATGCTGTTTAGTGACTCTGTCTCGTTAACAAGCAGGGGAGGCATTTCAGAAATCTTTACTATTGTTTCCTCGTATACCTCATATGTGCCCCTGCCAAGCCTGTACTCCTTTATATATTCCTGTTTATCAAGGTGTACAAAAAAGGCGGCAATACGACGCTCCACCTCTGAAACAGAGATTGTTGCTTCAGAGCCTTCATCTGGTAAATAATCGGACTGTTCAACCGATTCATGTATCTCTTCTTCAGGGGGGATTTCTGTCTCCCCTGAGAGCCTTGAAATGGTTTTTTCAAGTGAGTTAATCCTGTTCCTGAGCTTGTCATTTTTTCCGGACCACTCCAAATTTTTCTTTTCAAGCGAGTCAAGGTCCTTTTTATGTCTTGACTCAACCATCCTGTAACCTGTAAAGCCTGCTATTACAAGGATTGCAATTATAATAAAATAAAAAAAAGTATGCCCCTTCTTATATGTAACTGGCCTTTTCCTTTTTCTGTTTAGAGGTTCCATCATTTAAGACTCGATAACAGGTTAAAGATTGTGATATGATGCCGGAAACACAACAGGATCTTCCGCCATCTTTTTTAGCGGTCATTTCTACCATGAACAGGTTGTTGCAGGCAAATAATTTTGCATGGTGCGCATCCTGAAAAGGCAAATTTTGCATGGATATTAATTAGTGTCCATCCAAAAACTGTCGTTTTTGGATTCAAGCGGTCAGCCATCAGCGTTCAGCTTTCAGCAAAAGGCTTTCAAATTAAAGAGTTAGCTGACAGCTGATCGCTGACTGCTGAAAGCTTCATCCGGAATTTGCTTCTTTCTGAATGGACACTAATTAATATTTAACCTTGAATCATTTTTGTTAGAAATATATGCTGTTATCTGTTACAAAAAAGGAAATGCGAATGGAGAAATTTATGTCTAAGGATAACAAAAGGGTCAGCCCTTACCCCAATGCACATGAAGAAGTGAAGGCTGCAAGAAATGTCGCTGATACACCCCAGACCAGCTCTGCGTCATATAAACTGTCATACCTTGATGAAGAATTCATACTGCGTGATGAATTAAGGCCGGTCAGGCTCCAGCTTGAGCTGTTAAAGCCTGAGTTGATACAACAGGAATTGGGTGTAGAGTCAACTGTAGTTATGTTCGGGAGCGCAAGGACCCCTGATCATGAATCTGCATCAAAGGCGCTTGAAGAGGTAGAAGAGGAGCTGAAATCAAACCCTGAAGATATAAAGCTGCTTGAAAAACATAAGGCAGCACACAGGAGGGTTAAAAACAGCTTTTACTATGAGGAGGCCAGAAAGCTCGCCAGGATGATTTCATGCACCTGCCAGGATGCAGAAAAACGAACCTATGTTATTACAACCGGGGGAGGCAGGGGCATAATGGAGGCGGCCAACAGGGGCGCATATGAAACAGGCGCAAAGAGCATCGGGCTCAATATTATTCTCCCATTTGAACAGCGGCCAAATGAGTATATCACCCCTGAACTCTGCTTCCAGTTCCACTATTTTGCAATAAGAAAGATGCACTTTCTTATGAGGGCAAAGGCATTGATCGTCTTTCCGGGTGGTTTTGGCACAATGGATGAACTCTTTGAGACACTCACACTTGTTCAGACAAAAAAGATAAAACCCATACCGATCCTCCTCTTTGGAAGGGATTACTGGAAGAGGCTGATTGACTTTGAGATGTTTGTTGAAGAGGGCACCATCTCACCTGAAGACCTTCATCTTTTCAAGTATGTTGAATCTGCTGAAGAGGCATGGGCGCTATTAAGAGCGCTTGATCCTGATCTGAAGAACGGCGCAAATTCAGAAGGAGAACAGTAATGATATATACAGTAACACTCAATCCTGCCCTTGACAGGGCTGTCAATGTGGAAAGGCTCATGGATGACGATACCATAAGGGTCATATCAGAAAAACACTATGCTGCAGGAAAGGGCATTGATGTCTCAAGGGTAATTAAGGAATTGGGCGGGCAGAGTGTTGCTCTGGGGATGATAGGAGGGTACGACGGGCTTTATCTTGAGGGCCTTCTCATTAATGCGGGTGTCATGACCCAGCTTACCAAGATATCCTGTGAGACAAGGACCAATATTATTTTAAAGGAAAAAGCCACCGGAAAGCAGTATGTAATCAGCGCAAAGGGGCCTGATGTGAGTCCTGTCGAGATAGGCCAGTTCTATAACCATATCCTTTCAATAACAGACATGAGTTACCTTATCTTAAGCGGCAGCCTGCCACCTGGTGTCTCTCCTGATATTTACGGGCAACTGATACTTGCAGGAAGAAATAAAGGCTCATTTATATTTCTGGATGCGGATAACAGGGCGCTTGAGCAATCAATAGGTTTTCTTCCGACCGGTATAAAGCCCAATATCCATGAACTCTCAAGGCTTACTGGCAGGCAGCTTGAAACCGAAGATGAGATAATCGACGCATGCAGGTCGCTCCATTCAAAGGGATTAAAGTATATCCTTGCCTCAAGGGGCAGGAAAGGGCTTCTCTTTTCAGGTGATGAAATGATTATTAAGGCAGTTGCCCCGCCTGTGGATGCTGAAAGCACTGTTGGCGCAGGAGACTCTGCTGTTGCAGGCTTTATACTTGCCCATTCACTGGGAAAAAACCTGCCTGAGTGTGTCAGGCTTGCATGCGCATCTGGCACTGCCACCGCCATGACTCCAGGCACAGAACTGTGTCATCGTGAGGATGTTGAAAAAATAGTTCCGAAGGTTGAATTGACTATCCTGTAGCATTATATATAATGGTTCATCCTGTCAGGGGATCTCTTTCCTCTGATTATCAGCTAACCAGGTTTTACTTGGAGACAGGAGAACAAAATGCCTGCAAAGAGAGGACAAAAAAGAAGGGTTACATTTTCCATTTCCGCCCCTGGGGCAAAGGATGTATGCCTTGCGGGATCATTCAATAACTGGAGTACAGGTAAACATCACATGAAATCAAACGGTGATGGTTTATGGACAAAGACAGTGATCATACCGCCTGGTACATATGAGTATAAATACCTTGTGGGCGGGGAATGGCGACATGATCCTAATAATCAGAATGTGGCATATAACGAGCATGGCACATTGAACAGCGTTATAGATGTAAAATAACGCTATTTATAAGAAGTCATTGAAAGCGGGATATTCCTGATAATAGCGGTGGGTTTAACTGATGCTGGTTTATTTTCTTTTTGTTGCAGGGTTTGTAATTTTAATCAAGGGTGCGGATATCCTGGTTGACGGTTCATCATCCCTTGCCAGGCGCTTTAATATCTCTGATCTGGTGATTGGGCTCACTGTTGTTGCCTTTGGAACCTCAGCTCCTGAACTGTTTGTAAATATCATTGCCAGCCTCAATGGAAATACCGGGATTGCTATCGGTAATGTTATTGGCAGCAACATAGCAAATATTATGCTTATACTCGGTGCATCATCCCTGCTTTATCCGATCAGGGTTACCAGGGGTACTGTATGGAAGGAGATCCCATTCAGCCTGCTTTCTGTGATTGCCCTTGGTGTAATGGTAAATACGCAGCTTATTGACAATAAAGGGCAAAACGCACTGGAGCGGTCTGATGGCCTGCTGCTCCTCCTTTTCTTCATAATTTTTATCTATTATACCTTTTCTATTGCGAGTAAAATGGATGATGTAAGCGGAAAGATCTCTGTTACCGAATACCCGCTTTTACGCTCCGGTTTTATGATCATCCTTGGATTCATATGCCTTACTGTTGGCGGAAAATGGATAGTAGACGGCGCTGTGCATATTGCAGCAGGTTTTGGCATGAGCGAGAGCCTTATAGGGTTGACAATCGTTGCATTTGGCACATCCCTTCCTGAACTTGCAACATCAGTGGCTGCTGCATATAAAAAGAATATGGATATTGCTGTAGGTAATGTTGTTGGATCAAATATCTTCAATATTCTTTTTGTTCTAGGGATAAGTTCCCTTATAAAACCACTTCCCTTTACCGGGTCAAGCAATGTTGATATTGCGGTTGTGATCTTTGCCAGTCTCCTGCTCTTTTTTTGCATGTTTACAGGCAAAAGACACACCCTTGACAGGTGGCAGGGGGCCTTATTCCTGTTTTTTTATATTATCTATATTGCCTTTCTTATATATGCAGGATAATACAATCCGGTTGACTCTAAAAAAACCAGAAAGTATAACTTTTTATCAAAAAACCTTTGGTATGGATATTGTCAGCATTAATAAAAGTCAGTTAATTAAAGCCCAATCAGGGTATTTCTTATTGTTTTGGAGGAAGTTTTACATGAAGAGCCTTTTTGTATTTGTCTTTTTTACACTCTTAACCATCAGCCTGTTACATGTAAGCCCGTTAATTGCGGATGAGATCCATATCAAAAACGGTGATCGTATTTCTGGAAACATCATCAGTATGAGTAATAGTCAGGTCATAATAAAAACATCCTACGCCGGCGAAATCACTGTAAAATGGTCTGAAATAGGAAGCTTCACAACCGATCAGAAGTTAGCGGTTATGATGAAAAATGGTATTGAATATACCGGAAACCTGCAGGAGGCAGGAGAGGGCCGGATAAAGCTCAGCTCTGAGGGCAGGCGTGAAATCCCCTCATTATCCATAGAGGATATAAAGGCAATAAGGACATCTGTTGAGCCAAAAATAAAGATAAAGGCCAGGGCAAATGCCGGGTTTACCTACATCAGGGGGAATACAAATAAGGATCAAAGGTACTTTGACGGTGAACTTTCCGCAAGGACCATAGACCACAGGTATACGGCAGGAGGCAAGCTTAACAGGACAAAAGACAGCGGTACAAGGACTGAAAACAATGCCCTGGGTTACATCAAGTACGACTATTTCCTTTCAGAAAGGCTCTTTGTCTATGCCAATGGACAGTTTGAAAAGGACAGGTTCAGGGACCTTAACCTTCGGTCAGTATACGGTCTTGGCTCCGGTTATCAGTTTCTTGAAACGCCCCAGGAAAACCTCTATATTGAGGCAGGTATAAACTATGTTACAGAAGACTATATGTCTGTGCCTGATGAGGATTATACTTCAGGAAGATGGGCCTTAAATTATGACAGGTTTATCATAAACAAGACCCTTCAGTTCTTTCATTTTCATGAAGGTTTTGGCAGCTTTGAAAGGGCTGATGATATGTTTATAAAGAGCCGTACAGGTATACGTATCCCAATATTAAAAAATTTAAAAGCATCCCTCCAATATAATTTTGACTGGGACAATACCCCATCACCAGGCAGAAAGAAGTCTGACAGGGCATTGATGTTTACACTTGGCTATTTCTTCGCGAACTAGGCCCGGTAAATCTTAAACTCTCAGGAGCTTTTTATGGAAACTATTCTTACTTTTCAACTGGCAGGAAACAGCATCAGGAAGATACTGGTATTTTTTATTGTTATCCTGTTTTCACTGCTTATTGGCAAAATTGCAAAAATGCTTTTTAACAGATCGAGTGAACAATTCGACTCCCAGGGGCTCATTGTTGCATCAACAACCCTTGATGCCCTGGCAAGAAGTTCTGTCCTGCTGTTTGCTGCCTTCGGCATCTATATCGGGATGACATTCCTGGATTTACACACGAAGTTTGAGCACATATCAAGGGTTAGCAGTGGTATTTTGCTTACTGTTGCAATAGGTAATTTTTTATACTGGCTTGCTGATATACCTGCCATATGGTTCAGCAAGTTTGCCCGGAATACAGATAGTACCCTTGATGATATGATGTCACCCATAATAAGGAAGAGTCTGAGATGGACAATTGTAATCCTTGCACTGGTTCAGATTGTACAGACCGTTAGTGATAAACCAATAACCTCCATTGTTGCAGGTCTTGGTATTGGAGGTCTGGCTGTTGCACTTGCTGCGCAGGATTCGATTAAAAATTTTTTCGGGTCAATAGTTCTGTTTGTTGACAAACCCTTTGAGATCGGTAACCGTGTGGTTGTTGACGGGCATGATGGAGTTGTTGAGACCATAGGGTTTAGGTCCACAAAAATAAGAAACCTTGACGGTCACCTTATTACTATCCCTAATGGTGAACTTGCCAATAAAATGATAAGGAATATAGGTAAGCGGCCATATATAAAAAGAACAGCAAATATTACAATCACATATGATACTCCCCCTGAAAAGATAGAGAGTGCCCTGGAAATAATAAAAGGGCTGCTTGCAAACCATGAAGGTATGGATGAGGCATTTCCCCCAAGGGTATCCTTCAGTGAATTCAATGCAGATTCATTAAATATACTGGTTATATACTGGTACCATCCACCAGACTACTGGGCCTATATGGACTTTAGTGAAAGGTTTAATAAGGAGTTGTTCAGACGTTTTAATGAAGAGGGTATAGATTTTGCCTTCCCGACCCAGACGGTTTACCTCGCAGGGGATAAGGCAAGGCCTTTAACTATAGGTGTCAACAATAATGAACAAAAGGGGGGCTGAAGATGGTGCCGTTTCTTAAAAGAAGGGTTTCTGAAAAGGCAGGCCTTCCGCCCGGCACACTGATTCATGTAGGGGAGAAAAGGCTTGATTCTGTCAGGATCAGCCTTATTTCATATGATGAAGAGGGGGTGGAAGAAAAGGAGCTTGAATCCATAGATGAATGCATTCAGTACAGAGATAAACCAGGCATAACATGGTTAAATATAGATGGCCTGCATGATACTGAGATAATAAACAGGATTGGGCAGCAATTTAACATACATCCCCTGGTTCTTGAAGATATCCTCAATACTGAACAGAGACCAAAACTTGATGATCTGGAGGATTACCTGTTTATAGTTGCAAAGATGTTTTACCTTGAACCTGATGATGACAAAATCAGATTTGAGCAGATCAGTCTTATTCTCTGGCACAATTTTGTGCTTTCATTTCAGGAAGATATTGGTGATGTTTTTCATCCTGTCAGGGAAAGAATCAGAAAAGACAGGGGGCGTATCCGGAAAATGGGCCCCGATTATCTGATGTACACACTATTGGATTCACTTGTTGACAGCTATTATTCGGTTCTTGAAAAGATCGGAGAAAAGTTAGAGGAGATTGAGGAGGATCTGTTAAGTTACCCTGAACATGAAATGCTCCAGGAAATCCATAACATGAAACGTGAGCTTATTTTTTTAAGAAGGACTGTATGGCCTTTAAGAGATATTACAGGAAGACTTGAAAAAGGCGAATCATACCTCATTAATGAAACAACAAAGATCTATTTCAGGGATATCTATGACCATACAATTAAGGTAATTGATACTATTGAAACCTGCAGGGATATTGTATCAGGAATGATGGACCTCTTCCTTTCATCAGTAAGCAACCGGATGAACGAGGTCATGAAGATGCTTACAGTGATAGCCACGATATTTATTCCGCTTACATTTATTGCAGGCATCTACGGCATGAATTTTGATTATATGCCGGAGCTGCACTGGCGATGGGGATACCCTGCTATCCTGATATTGATGGCTGTTGCAGGTATACTGATGTTCCTCTGGTTTAAAAAGAAGAAGGTAATTTAATCACAAACCCCTCATCCATTCAGGTTTTAACCTCACTCCCCCGGTGAGTGCAATATCTATCTGCTCTATTGCCTCCTGTTTACCCCTGGGTAACCTTGCCCTTACAGGGAGGTAATTGGATGCATGGTTTGAAAAGAAAAGCCCCCTTGTGATGTTGGTATGGAGTATCATCTCCCTTAATTCTCTAAGGAGACCCAGTTCATCAGGGAGTACAAACTCACCCTTTTCATGTTCATCATAAAGAGGTGTTCCCGGGACAAACATTACTGTTAATGCCCCAATATAGTCCGGGTCCATTTCACTTAATAGCTCGCCTGTTAATTTTGCATGTTCAAGGGATTTTTCTTTTCCGGCTATTCCAAGAAGCACAGTAACAGAGAGCTTTATCCCGGCCTCTTTTACCTTTCTGCCCATCTCTATGCACTCTTTTGATGTAGAGCCCTTGATGATCTTTTTACGCACCTCATCATCGCCTGTTTCAACACCCAGGTACAATATACCAAGGCCATTTTCTCTTAGTTCTGCCAGCTCTGCCACGCTCTTAAGTTTTATACCCTTTGTGTTTGCATAGGCCCCGACCCTTTTCACCCAGGGAAGGTGTGCCTTTATTTGATCAAGTATCCACATAAGCCGTTTCTGTGGAATAATCAGGGCATCACCATCCATTAGAAATAGCCTGTCCTGATGCTGCATATAACTTGATGCATATTTGATGTCAGAGAGGATGGTTTCTTCATCCTTTATCCTGAAGGGTTTATCTGTAAATGTCCCGCAGAAGGTGCATTTGTTATGTGAACAGCCTAATGTGACCTGTAAAAGGATACTGTGTGCCTCACTTGGGGGCCTGATGCAGTAACCCTCATAATGCATCCCTTCATCTGAAAAATCAAACATGTAAAAACTCCTTTTATTGCCATTTTTAGCGACTAATATAGATATCATGATGGGCCATGTCAAATGAATATAGGGCTCAAGGCGCAAGGCTCAGGGCTCAAGGTGCAGGGCGCAGGACGCAGGGTAGAAGGCGCAGAGCACAAGGCGCAGGGCGCAGGGCGTAAAGTGCATCAAAATCATATTATCTTTGTAGGGGCAGGCCCCTGTGCCTGCCCTTGATGGGTGATGCAAAGAAATCGATTTGGCGGGCAACCATAGGGGGTTGCCCCTGCAAAAGAGAATAATTTTTATTGCCTTTCATCATAAATATTGATTTAAAACAACAGGAGGATTTTTTATGTTTAAGGCTGTTATCTTTGATCTTGACGGGACACTGCTTGATACCCTTTTTGATCTTGCAAATTCGATGAACAATGTGCTTGTTAGACACAGGTTACCGGTACATGGGGTTGAGTCATATAAACAGATGATCGGTGACGGGGTTGAATTCCTGGTAAAACGGGCCCTACCTGAGTCTATGGTTAATGATGAAACCATAAAAAGATTTATGGATGAATACCGTGATGAATATGATAAAAACTGGAAAAATAGTACAAGGCCATATGATGGCATTATCGATTTGATTGATGCGCTCTCATCCCAGGGTTTGAGGCTGAATGTGCTATCAAATAAGCCTCATGATTCTACGCTCACATGTGTAAAGGAAATGCTGCCATATGAGAGGTTTGATATTGTGCTGGGCCATATGCCCGGTGAAAACCCCAAGCCTGACCCTCACGGGGCAATAGAGATATCTGATAAACTTGGCATCTCTCCGGATAAGTTCCTATACCTTGGTGACACCAGCATAGACATGAAAACCGCTGTTGCCGCGGGGATGTATCCGGTTGGTGTATTATGGGGGTTCAGGACAAGGGAGGAGCTGCTTGATAATGGGGCAAAAATGCTGCTTGAAAAACCCATGGATTTGCTTGATATTTTGCGTCCTGATATCTGATTTCCTGCTTTCATCTTTGACCTTTGGGCTTTGAGCTTTCTTCTTTCCCCTTTTCTTCTCTTGCCCATTGATTCCTTTTCTGCTAATACAAACCAGTCAAAAAAATAAGCAATCCAAGTAGTTAAATATGAATTAAACATAACACATATTAACCCGCCATAAAAAGAGCGGTTATCGGCTGGGCCTGGTCTTTTTAAGACATGCATACAGCCGGTATCTCATGGTTAAACCGGAAATTTCCGCCACGCTTCCACGGCGTGGCGAAAAGACTATGGAGCTTACCAAAGAGCACTTTTCACAGAAGAGCGCAATATACCTCCGGCCAAAAGCATAGTTTGACTATCTCGTTAACCTGCCTGACAGTGAAGACAGGGTAAAGGCGGTAATCAGCGCAATGGAATCCATAGAGATATGCTTAGTCATACCGATCTTCCTGCAGGTAACTGGAAAAAACGAGATAATACTATTGAGTAACAATTGCCCGATGGCCGGTGGGTTACCCGATTTGTTCCTGTGTCAGCGCGTGAGACGCCATATTATGTTAACGAACTTTGCGTCCGTTTTAATAGACTCTGGGAGGAAGGTCGCATTGACCGCCTCCTCTTGATTCATGCCTTTGTTCTGGATTTTCTATGCATTCATCCTTTCACAGATGGAAATGGGTGAGTATCACGTTTATTGACTGTTTTGCTTCTTCATCAGGCTGGTTATGAAGTAGGGCGGTATATCAGTCTGGAACGACTTATTGAGGATAGCAAAGAAACATATTACGAAGTGTTGCAAGACACCTCTGGAAACTGGCATAAAGGGCAACATCAATTACTTCCATGGTGGCGCTATAGTCTGGGAATTTTAATAGCAGCATATAAAGAATTTGAAGACCGGGTAGGATTGGTTCGGTCAAGCCGGGGTTCAAAGACAATCTGGATCAGGGATGCAGTTGATCATTTGCCGGATAAATTTAGCATATTAGAGGTTAGCCGTGCCTGTCCCGGTGTAAGTCGCCCGATGATTAGGGTAATTCTTGAGGCATTGAGAAAAGAAGGGAGACTGGAGGTGATTGGGACTGGTCGGGAAGCTATGTGGCAGAAACGTGATAATAATAAGGGAGTGAATGAAATAGTGGCCTTACCTCAAAATATCAGTTGAGCTGGATAAAAGTAGAAATGAAATAATATTGAATGAAAAGCGGCCGGTATCTGGTGGTGGGAGATGTACCGGCCGCTGGCAGTTCCGGAGAGCAATTCTGGAACTGATGATTGTTAATAATTCTACCTGCCTCTACCCATTCCTCTGCCTGTCCTCATGCCCCTATCCATCCCTGCACCCCTGCCAAACCCCATATCAGGGTTTATCTTTTTTGCCTCAATTATAAATTCCAGATGCGCATCACTTATAGTTGCCTGTAGATCATTTATCTCCTTCTGGATGGCCTTTGCCTTTTTCAGGTCAGGTTCTTTACCTTCTATAACAGCGTTAAGATCAATCTGTTTCTTTATGATCTCATTTCTTGCATCCTTTGTCTTCTCTTCAAAGGTGGTGTAAAGATCATCAAGTTTATCCAGCTCCTCTGCTGTGAGACGGCCGCAGCAGTTGTCACAGTTAAAACATGGGCCTGATCCATAACCCATGCCAAACCCTGGCCCCCATGCAAATGCGGGGATGGTCATGGCGATAATGATCAATGTGATTCCTGTAATTTTTTTTATTGTATTCATTTTAATACCTCCATTAAATTGTTTGTTGTCGGTTGACTTTATATTAAGCAAGGGGTATGCCATTAATATTATCAACATCTTAACAGCTTGATATGATTTGCTAAAATGCATTTTTAAAACTGGTATCGATACTTTTGCCCTGGTTGTCTTATGAGTAATATGTATGCAGTTATATGGTCTTTAAATAATTTTTGAATACAATGTAAACGGTTTCAGAATACAGGATGAGAGAAAAGATCCCCCTTAACAGGAAATATGGAAAAAGAGCAGAGAAAATCAAAAACAATAATCCATCTTGATATGGATGCATTCTACCCCTCAGTGGAGATACTGGATAACCCTGCCCTTAAAGGAAAGCCTGTTATCGTGGGTGGAAACAGCAAGAGGGGGGTTGTTTCTTCTGCCTCATACGAGGCAAGAAAATTCGGGGTCCATTCTGCACAGCCAATAGCCCAGGCCATAAAGCTCTGCCCTCATGGTATTTTTTTACCGGTAAGGATGGCCCGATATAAAGAGCTCTCTGGCAGGATATTTGCCATATTTCACCGTTTTACGCCCCTTGTCGAACCCCTTTCCATTGATGAGGCATTTCTTGATATAACTGGCACTGAAAGACTTCTGGGCGAGCCTGTAGCTGTTGCAAAACGTATAAAGAAGACCGTGTTTGATGAAATATGCCTTACTGTCTCTGCGGGTGTGGCCCCATCAAAGTTTGTCGCAAAAATCGCCTCGGACATAAATAAACCAGATGGCCTCACTGTTGTTACTGCTGAAGGGTTGACCGCCTTTCTTGATCCACTTCCTGTATCAAGGATGTGGGGCGCAGGAAAGGTAACTCAGGATAAGCTTGAGAGGTATAACATAAAGACATTCAAAGATCTGAGGCTCTTTCCGGCTAAGACCCTTGAAAGGATTTTCGGTAAAAACGGCGTAAGGATGCAGTTAATGGCATCAGGCATTGATGACAGGGAGGTAGAGACAGGGCATGATACAAAATCAATCGGTCACGAAGAGACCTTTATTGATGATATAAACGATATTGAGACTGCTGAAAGATATCTGCTTGCACTCTCCATGAAGACAGCCGAAAGGATGAGGCATACGGGCCTTAAGGCAAAGGTAATTAACCTAAAGGTGAAATACAGTGATTTCACTCTTGTAACAAGGGCCCTTACCCTGGATGATTATACAGAGGACGGTATGATCCTGTATGTTACTGTACGTGAACTTCTTAAGAAAACAGAGGTCGGCACAAGGCCGGTAAGACTACTGGGTGTCTCCGTATCCGGATTAAAGTCCGGGGATACCGGAGGGCAGATGCTATTGTTTTCTCATGATGAAAAAAAGGAAAAGGCCACAAACCTCAACCGGGCAATTGACTCGGTAAATAAAAGGTTTGGGAAAAAGGGTATTATACCGGGGAGGCTCCTTTCAGACTGATTTTATGCAGGTCTCACCTTCTTTTCTTTGAGTTTTCTATAAAGCTCAATATATTTATTCCCTGATTTTTTCCATGAAAAATCTTCCTTCATACCGTTTGCAATAATCCTTTTCCATTCGGTCTTGTTTTTATAGAGCTCTATTGCCTGTTTGATACATGAAAGGAGTTCCTCCGGGTTTGTGCCTTTAAATTTGAAGCCGTTTCCAATGCCTTTTTCATAGGAAAACACAGTATCATTCAGCCCCCCGGTTGCCCTCACAACCGGTACAGTGCCATATTTAAGGGCATACATCTGTGTAAGGCCGCAGGGTTCGTACCTTGATGGTATAAGAAAGATGTCGCTCCCCGCTATTATCCGGTGTGCAAGCGGGTCATTGAACCCTGTGCCTATACCTATTTTCCCGGGATGACCTTTTTTAGCTTCAGCAAGGGCAGTTTCAATACGCGGGTCTCCTGATCCAAGCAGCACCAGGCCTGCATCAAGGGCCATTAGTTTATCCATTATCTCAAGGAGCAGGTCCAGCCCCTTCTGTTTATCAAGGCGCGACACCATGCCGACAATGGGTTTTTCAAAAAGAGATGGATCAAGACCCATCTCTTTTATAAGCTCCTTTTTGCAGAGGTTCTTACCTATTAAATTTTTCAGGGAATAGTTTTTATGGATATGGGTATCCTTTTCAGGGTTCCATATCTCGTAATCCACACCGTTTAGTATCCCTGAAAGTGAATCCTTTCTATTGTTAAGAATCCCCTCCATACCCAGGCCGAACTCCCTCATGCATATCTCTTCAGCATATGTGGGACTTACGGTATTTACAGCATCCGCATAAACTATACCTGATTTCAGAAGGCTTATGTTCCCCCAGTATTCAACCCCTTCCTGATGGTAAAAATCTACTCCCTTAAGCCCTGTCACATTAAGTTTATGGCCCGGAAAGACCCCCTGGTAACCCATGTTGTGTATGGTGAAGAGCGTGGATGTCCCCTTAAAAAATTGCTCATTATATGGCCCCCTTAATAGGGCCGGTATAAGGCCTGTCTGCCAGTCATGACAGTGAATTATGTCAGGCCTGAAGTCAAGTTCATTTGCTATTCTTAATACAGCGTGGCAGAAAAAGGTGAAACGCTCAAGATTGTCATAATAGTCACCCGCGCTGTTGCCATAAAGACCTGGTCTAAAGAAAAGGTCTTCCCTGTGTACAAAAAGGGCGGGGACCCGTTTAGTGGATCTGGTCATATATATGCTGGCTGGAAGCTCTGTATCCCCTAATGGAATGGCTAATTTTTCAATTACAGGTGTTTTGTCAAGCATTACCTTTCTGATAGAAGGGTAGAGGGGCATAATAATCCTTACATCCATGCCTGCCTCCGTAAGCGCCTGGGGCAGAGAGCCTGCAACATCTGCAAGACCTCCGCTTTTTGCATAGGGGACTGCCTCGGATGAAACAAAGAGTATTTTAAGAGTAGATTCCATTTGTCCTCTATCATATTAAAAAAAACAGCCGAATGATGAAAATGATATTTTAAAAGGCCGATCCTTACTTTTCATAGCTGCATATTCTCTTTTTAAACCTTATATAACAGGATTTCAAAGGAAAAATTATTGTTTATGGGCAGGTATATATGGTATAACTTTGCCAAGATTAACCATTAGAGAGAAATAGATTATGTTCAGGAATATCCTTGTGCCAACTGACCTTACAGAAAAGAGCCTTAAGGCCATTGAAATTGCAGCAGGTATGGGTAAGGGGAAACCATGCCATATAACCCTTCTGCATGTGGTTGAGACAATTGAGGACGATGAGGGAGATGAATTCAGGGAGTTTTATGATAAAATTGCTGCCCGTGCTGAAAAAAATATGGCAAAGATTGCAAGAAGGTATGAAACCGATAATATAAAAATCCACACGGACATAATCTATGGCAGGCGTGTTCATGAAATAGTAAAATATGCATCCGTGAAAGGTATAGACCTGATCATCTTGAGTTCACATAAACTGAATGAGATGGAGAGCAATGACGGCTGGGCAACTATCAGTTACAGGGTCGGTATCCTTGCTCCCTGTCCTGTGATGATGGTGAAATAATGTTTGAAATATATACATCCTTAAAAAAGGTGATGGGGTTCAGATTTAATAAAACCGGGATAGTGAGGCTTGTCATAACCGCCTCATTTCTGGCAATAATATTCTCTTTGCCCGGTTTTACAGAAGAGGGGCCTGCTGCTGAAAAATTTGCACCACCTGTATTAAAGCAGGCAGTTCTCTGTGAAAAGATAGAAAAAAGTAAACCGGTTCACGAGGGGGTTGTATTTTCAGCAGGCATAGAAAGACTCTTCTGTTTCACCTATTTTGACCCTGTTTATGGCGTGTCAGAGATCTTTCACAAGTATTATTTTAATGATAAATTAGAAAAGAAATATCCGCTTTCTATAAAACCTCCGAGTTATAAAACATACAGCAGGATAGATTTGAGGGAAAGCGATAAAGGCCCGTGGCGAGTGGAGATTACCGATGCTGAAGATAATGTCCTCACTATCATCAGGTTCAGCATAACAGACTGATTATTATGGCACATGAATTTATCTACAGATGGCGGGATATTTTAGATATCCTGATTATGAGCTACATACTGTTCAGACTCTATGTCTTGTTCAAAGGCACGAATGTATTACGTGTAATCATGGGATTATTAGTTTTGTGGATATTCCAGAAGATTGCCCTTTATGTGGGGCTGATAGTCACGAGCTGGGCGGTTCAGGGGTTTACAGCTGTTGCTACAATCATAATAATAGTGATCTTCAGGAATGAGATAAGGACTGTCCTTCAGGCAAAAAATATCAGGGCACTGTTATGGGAAACCCGTCACCTTGAAGTGGAAACCCCCGTGAATATAATTTCCGAGGCCATATTTGAGATGGCAAAAAGAGGTACAGGGGCAATTATGGTCATCCCTGGCAAGGAGGATATAAATGACTCTGTACACAGCGGTATCAAATGGGATGGCTCGATTTCAAAGGAGATGATACTTAGCGTTTTCTGGCATGAAAACCCTGTTCATGATGGCGCCGCCATTATTCAGGGCAGCAGGATTACGCAGGTAGGCGCTGTTTTACCTTTGTCCCATAGGAAGGATCTCCCTTCCTATTATGGCATGCGTCACCGGGCGGCAGCCGGTCTTTCCGAAAACACGGATGCCCTGATTATAGTGTCATCCGAGGAGAGAAAGAATGTTGTCATTGCAAAGTCAGGGGAAATTTTCAATATATATACAGAGGAAGAGCTTTCAAACCGCATCAAAAAGCACCTCGGTATAGTGGATGGAAAGAGAACCGACTACAGAAAAGAGAAGCTGAAATTTGTGGCAGCCGCTGCCATATGTCTACTGCTGATTACAGGTATTTGGCTGAGTTTTACAAGGGGTGTTGATACCATTATTACCCTTGAGGTGCCTGTTGAGTATACAGGAAGCCAGCAGGACATGATACTGCTTGACACATCAGTTAAAACTGTTTCAGTAAACCTGAACGGTTCAGCAACACTTTTAAAAAACCTTACCCCAGGGAATGTAAAGGTTACCATTGATCTGAGTAATGCTGAAATTGGTAAAAACCTTTTTTATATAACAAATGATAATATCTCACTTCCACCAGGTGTTTTTTTAAGAAATACAACCCCTTCATCAATTAATATTGTGTTAGATAAATACTCCAGGAAAAACGTCCCGATCCAGGCAGAGTGGAAGGGAAAAAAGGCTAAGGGTATACAGATAACCAGTGTCTCATTCAAACCGGCTATTGCCATTTTAAGCGGCCCGAGCCTGTTGCTGAATGATATATCTACTGTTTATTCAGACAAGGTACCCCTTGAAAACATCACTGAAAGCGGTATGATGTCGGTTAATCTTGAGCTTGATGACAATATAAAAATTGAAAATGGTTCCAATGGCAAGTTTACCATGGAATATATAGTTTCAAGACGAGAAGATACAATTCAGGGGCAGTAGTATTTTAGTCAATATTTGCTTTTTAAGGAGGGAACAATGGCAAAAAACCCGAATACCAAAGGCGTTATTGCAATACTTACTGGCGGAGGGGATGTCCCTGGGCTTAATCCTGCAATCAGGGCCATAACGATCAGGGCAATCAGGGAGGGGTATCAGGTGATCGGTATCCGTCACGGGTGGCAGGGAATAATAGAGATTAACCCTGATAAGAATGCCGATAATTCCGACCATTATCAGGTTCTGACAGAAGAGATTGTAAACAAGGCTGGAAGGACTGGCGGGACATTCCTTCACACCTCAAGGACAAGGCCAAGCCATGTAGGAAAAGAACGTGTGCCGAACCACCTTAAAGATAAATACACAGGAGATGTCAATGATCTTACCCCTGATGTCCTTAAAAATCTCGATTTTCTTGGTGTTGACTACCTTATACCTATTGGCGGTGATGATACCTTAAGTTACGGTGTTAGATTATTTAAGGAAGGGGTAAAAATAGTCGCCATACCAAAGACAATGGATAATGATGTGCCTGGTACAGACTACTGCATAGGTTTCAGCACCTGTGTTACCCGCACCATTTCCATTACAAACAGCCTGCGCACATCAGCCGGGTCACATGAAAGGTTTCTTGTGCTGGAGGTATTTGGCCGGTATGCTGGCTTTACTGCAATGCTTCCTGCCATGGCAGGTGCAGCTAACCGCTGTGTAATTCCTGAATATAAGTTTGATATGGAGCTGTTAACCCAGCTTCTGACTGAAGACCGTAAACTCAATCCGAGCCGCTACTCTGTTGTGCTTGTATCTGAAGGCGCCATGTTTGAGGGAGGGGAGATGATTTTTCAGGAGGCGCGGACAGATGCATACGGCCATAAGAAGCTGGGTGGTATAGGCGATCTTGTCTCTTCTGAGTTAAGGGAACGATCTGCCAAATTTAATAACGGGCGACCCATAGATACAATAAACCAGAAGCTGGGTTATCTGGTGAGGGGTGGTGATCCTGATGCAATTGACTCGATTGTCCCCATGGCATACGGGAATCTTGCCCTTGATCTTATAATGGACAAGATTCATGGCCGGATTGTTGTGCTCAAAAACGGCAGGTATGACAATATGCCCATTGAGGTGATTACGAGCTCAAAAAAGGTTGTGGATGTTGAAAAACACTATGACACAAAAAGACTCAGGCCCCAGTATAAAAGCTTTGAAATGAAACCGCTTTTTATAATGACTAACTGAGCCCTGTAATCTCAATCTGCGGCAGGAGTATTTCAAAGGTGGTCTTTGTGCCAGGGATGCTCTTTACCTTTACAGAGCCTTTATTGTTTTTTATTACACCGTACACAACCGAAAGCCCCAGTCCTGTGCCTTCACCATTTCCTTTAGTGGTGAAGTAGGGGTCAAATATCCTTTTCATGATATTTTGAGGAATACCAGGGCCTGTGTCACTGACTGAAAGCATGATATAACTGCCTGTCGTGATATTGTCAGATATGGCAGATGCCTGATCAACCTCTACATTTTTCAGTTCTATGGCAAGGGTTCCACCCTTATCCTTCATTGCCTGGATGGCGTTTGTACAGAGATTCATGACAGCCTTATGGATCATGGCCTTTGAAGCAAATATTATACCTTTATCACAAATGATGTTTTCCTTTATCTTGATATTTGCGGGGAGTGAAGCCTTCAGAAGTTCAATGACCTCCCTGATAACAGGCGCTATTTGCATAGGCTCTTCATCGCCTGCCTGCCAGTTCTGCCTGCTGAATGCGAGGATCGGGTCTATAAGCGTTTTAGCGCGTTCACATGCATCCAGTATCCTTTCAAGGATATTTGCTACCGGCTTTTCCTTTTCAGCCATACTCAATGCCACTTCAGAGTATCCCACTATACCTGACAGGATATTGTTGAAATCATGGGCTATGCCATTTGCAAGGGTAGCCAGCGCATCCATCTTATTTGTGTGGATAGCCAGCTCTTCAGCCATTTCCCTTTCCTCTTCATCAATCCATATTTTTTGTGTCATCTTCTACTTTTAATCCCTCTGTTTTGAATCCATTATGATGGAAGAAGATAACAAAATGATGAAAATTTCAAAAGAAAAATATATAATTAAATTAATTGACATAGGTCAATGTCCTGTTTCCTGTTTGTGGTTATTATCAGGCAAAAATAAGGAATGCCAATTAACTTTTATCAAGGAGGATATTTATTATGTTTTGTTATCAATGTGAACAGACGGCAAAGGGTGAGGGATGTACAAAGATAGGTGTTTGCGGTAAGCAGCCAGATGTTGCTGCATTGCAGGACCTGTTGATCTACATGGTGGAAGGTTTGTCACTCTATGCGGTAGAGGGAAGAAAGCTGGGGATCAGTGATCGTGATGTCAATGTGTTTACCTGTGAAGCGGTATTTTCCACCCTGACTAATGTGGATTTTGACAGCGCCAGGTTTGTAAAGTTAATAAAAAGATGCGCTGAGCTGAGAGAACAGTTGAAAAAGCGGATCGCAGGGGCAGGCGGCAAGACCTCCTTTACAGAAGGTGCTGCAACCTATAATCCTCCTGAATCCATAATAGAGCTTGTAGCAAAGGGTGAGACTGTTGGGCCAAAGTCTGACACATTCATCAACCCGGATATACTTTCTCTTCAGCATACCACCCTTTATGGAATAAAGGGATTATGCGCCTATGCGGATCATGCACATCTATTGGGAGAGGAAGATGATGCGGTCTACGCATATGTGCATGAGGGGCTTGCGGCAATGCTTAATAAAGATCTTACACTTAATGACTGGGTAGGCATTGCCCTTAAATGCGGGGAGGTAAACCTTAAGGCTATGGAGCTGTTGGACAGAGGTCATACAACCAGATTTGGTCATCCGGTGCCAACCACTGTTCCCCTGGGACATAAAAAGGGCAAGGCAATCCTTGTTTCAGGCCATGACCTTATAGATATGGAGACGATCCTGAAACAGACAGAAGGCAAGGGTATCTATGTCTACACCCACGGTGAGATGCTCCCTGTCCATGCATACCCTAATCTCAAGAAATACAGCCATTTTTACGGTCATTACGGCACTGCATGGCAGAATCAGGCAAAGGAATTCGCCGCATTCCCGGGTGCTATTCTTATGACAACAAACTGCATCCAGAAACCGCAGGAAAGCTATAGCGATAATATCTTTACAACAGGGCTTGTGGGATGGCCCGGTGTAAAACATGTTAATAATTCCGATTTTTCCGCAGTTGTTCAAAAGGCCCTTGAGATGCCTGGTTTTACCCAGGATGAGGATAAAGGCACTGTCATGTGCGGATTTGCACACAATGCAGTTATGGGTGTTGCCGGCAAGGTGATTGAGGCTGTAAAGGGCGGGGCAATAAAACATTTCTTCCTGGTTGCCGGTTGTGACGGTGCAAAGCCAGGTAGAAACTATTACACAGAATTTGTCGAGAAGGTGCCTGCAGACTGTGTTGTGCTTACGCTTGCCTGTGGTAAGTTCAGGTTTTTTGATAAAAAACTTGGAGATATAGGCGGCATACCAAGGCTGCTTGATGTTGGCCAGTGCAATGATGCGTACTCTGCCATACAGATAGCAGTCGCCCTTTCAAAGGCATTTAACTGCGGGGTTAATGACCTTCCTCTTTCCATGATCCTCTCATGGTATGAACAAAAGGCATGCGCAATACTTTTAACCCTTCTCTACCTTGGCATCAAGAATATCAGGCTCGGGCCATCACTTCCGGCCTTTATCACACCGAATGTACTTGATGTCCTGGTGAAAAACTTCAACATCATGCCCATTACAACGCCTGATAATGACCTGAAGGCAATCCTGGGTTAACCTTCCTTATTACTCCCTGTCCACCTTAAAATGGTGGACAGAAAGTTCTTCTGGCTGAACCAGTTCGTATATTTATAGTTCGCTATAACGTACTGAAAAGAATAGAAAAAATGTACAAAATTACTTGACATGGTATGCCCTGATAAATATAATCGCTCCCTTTCGCTTTAAGCGGAGATGTAAATACAACCGGAGATGCCTGTCAGGTATTTCCAGAAGGAGATGATCCAGATGGCAAATTCAAAATATGGCCCCTACATCAGCACCGATCTGAAGCATATTGAAAAGATGCCCGACTACAAGGGTGATCAGGTAATAGGCAGAGGATACGATAAAGACGGGTTTCGTCTTGAGCTTGAGCATATTAACTGGATGGACGGTGAAGTTATTCCAGGCGCCTTTTATGCGGAGAGTACATGGATATGGCCCTCTACATTCAAGGATCAGAGGCCGAAACCTGCGCTGACAAGGGAAGAGCTTGAAAAGGCCGCAGGGGTTGCTGCCCATGCCCATGAATTTTCCGAGGTGCTCACAATGTTTGGATGCAATCCTGATGATCCGACCTATCTGGGTGTAACAATAGAATTCTGGATGGAGAATGAAAAATTTATACTTGATAAGAGCTTTATGGTCTATATCCCTGCCGGTATGGTCCATTGCCCTTTAAAGGTATTGAGCGCCATTGAGTCACCTGTATTTCATTATACGGTTGGCCCTGGTCAGAGTTATTCATAATGTCAGCCATGCAGTGTTACTGTTTTCAGGCTATATAAATATTAAGGAGTCATGATGTCCGAACAAAAACATGCTAAATACTTTATAATGGCAGATAAACCAAATGTTACATTCCCGTCGTTTCGTCCGCAGATGGATACTAAACTTTTCAGACGGATTGTCCACCTTGATGCTGATGTTATTCCTGAAACAGATTTCTACAGTGAGGCAATGTGGATTATGCCTGGTGAAGAATTTAAAAAAGGCATCACAAAGATAGAGGCACATAAACATTCCTGGGGTGAGATGATCGGGTTCTACGGGTATAATTATGACAATATCTATGATCTTGGTGCCGAGATAGAGTTTACTATAGACGGAAAGACCTATAACATTACTGAAAGCTTTGCCTCATACATTCCTGCGGGCATTGAGCATGGCCCCCTGATTATCAAAAATGTGAAGAGGCCTATTATGCACTTTACTGCGGGGCCGACCTTAAAATACGAATAGATATCAGACGGATTCTTACTTGTTTAAATAAAAATTCCCTTGTCTCGCATGTTTAAGGGAATTTTTATTTATTTTTCCATATCAAAATAATGTCAAGATAATGCAATTATAATGCAATAAAAGAGCATAATTATATGATTGCTATTGTCTAACTACTACATATAGTTATAAAAAACAGGGAAATACCCCATATTTTGTTGACAAGACAGGTGTATTGATATATAGCACAAAAAAACAACAGGTGCCCAATGAGCCCTGTTTCCATGCATGATCGGATGCAATTTTTCGAAAAAGAACTATTTGTTCATATAAATATATCGATTAACTCGTTATAGAATAAAGAAGCACCGGATGACTCAATGGAACTCAACATATTATCGCAGGAAAGCATTTAACAGTGAGACAAAAGGCGCTGTTGAATCCATTACAGGCGATATATCATTCATGCCTATTGAACCCCCGGTGCTGGACGGCCTTATCAGTGAAAAAATAGCAGGCAAAGTTTTTCGTGACGAGATCAGGGACTTTATCGCAGTAAGTCCTGCCATCACATACAACCTCCTTAATGTTGCGCATTCATCATTTTTAAAAGAAGGCAGTAACATTACCGGTATTAATGGTGTAATAAAGTTAATTGGCAGCGACATTGTTGTGAGCCTGTTAAAAGACTATATAGAACGAAGCCATAACATCCGGAAATCTCAAGGCATTCACCCATATACAGATCAGAATTTGTATGCAGCCATCAAGGCCGCAAACCTCGCTCTCCTGTTAGCCGATGAAACAGGCTATCCATCCCATTATTGCGCCTATATAGCTGCGCTTCTGCATAATCTTGGTGCTTATGTTCTTACAGCAAGGTTTCCGGTAGTTTACAGCAGGATAATTACATCAGGCAGTATTGATTTCAGTGGTCATGTGCTGTCTGAAGAGAATGCGCTTGGCATTAATCACTGTTTTGTGGGCGCCCGCATGGTTGAAGGTTGGGGCGCGTTTCCATTTCTTGCTGATGCTATTTTTTATCATCACCATCCACTCAATAAGGTCAGACAGGCAAACATGCTGGTAAAGCTGGTCTATCTTTCCAGTATGGTTGAAGGTAAAGATGGTGGAGATCGCATGAGATATCTTGAAACCGGAAAGGAATTGTTCGGCTTTTCACCGAATCAGATAGATGAATTTATCTCAATCGCTGACCTTAAGGCCCAGGGCAGGCTGATGAAGCTCGGTATTGAGCCCAGGTTTAATAAAGGCGAGCCTGTGTACCAGCCTGATTCAGCAATAGAAATGAGATCTACAGGTGATGCAGGTGCTCACTCCCTGGTTGCCGTCATGGCTGAGAGGATACAGAAGACTGTAAATAAAAATGACCGTTTAAGGGTTATCGGACAGGCAATACATACCCTTTCAGGGCTAGATGAAATCCTATATTTCAGGCAAAATATAGATAGAAAATTACTTTATGGCATTAACCTGAAAGTGCCTGATAATACCTCTCTCAAAAATGACCTTATAATTTCTCTGGATGAAAAAGAGAGTATAATAGTTACCTCATTTCTCATGGGCATGGAGATCAACTCCCTTGACCGGGTGGATAATACAGCGCCAGGCCTTTTTGATCTCCAGGTATCAAATTACATGAACGTAGCGGGGTTATACTGTGTACCTCTTATCAGAAATGGCAGTTGTTCAGGGGTGCTTGTTGCAGGGGTTAATTCCCCGGGTCTTTTTAAGGGTGCAGAAGGTCACAGAATAAGGGGGCTTATTGAATCTATTTTGCCCTGTTTAACAGAAGATGATGTCCAAAATGAGACAGGTGCATCCGGAAATAAAAACAGCTCTGATTCTATACAAACTAGAAAGCTGATCCATGAAATAAATAATCCGCTCAGTGCTATAAAGAATTTTCTCAAGGTTCTAAACATGAAGCTTGATGATATAAATGTTGAGAGCAATGAGATAAAGATAATTGATGATGAACTTAACCGTATCGCAAAGCTTTTAAAGGATTTCAAGTCATCCTCCTCCCCTGGTGAAACAAAAGAAAAATCTACATCGAACATAAAGAATATCGTTTCAGATACAATCATGCTCATAAAAAACAGCAGGGTTAACGGGCCTGAAATAAACATAACAGTCCAGGCTGAAGAAAATATCCCTGAAATAATGATAGACAGGGATGCCTTCAGGCAGGTTTTGATCAACCTTGTTAATAACGCTATAGAGGCCATGCCTGGTGGCGGAAATATTACCGTGGCTGTGCAATATAAGCCAGAAAGTAAGAGCGTTGATTCAAGGCCGAGCAGTATAGAGGCTGGCAGAGAAAGGATAGAGATATCTGTATCCGATGATGGCCCTGGTATTCCGGATAACCTTAAGGCCGGTGTATTTAAAAAGCAGTCTACCACAAAGGCTGATCATGACGGCCTGGGATTACTGATAGTCTATGAACTAGTTAAAAGGATGGGCGGGACAATTACCTTTGATAATAACAACGAAAGGGGAGCACGCTTTAATATAACAATGCCGGTAACCTAGTTATATATTTATCAGAGATTGAGATTTGACGGCATGAAAAACAGAGTACTTATTTAATAATGCTTCAAGAGGATTTTTATGGATACGGACGCAAAGATATTGATCGTAGATGATGATACGGTGGTGGCTGCCAGTGTAAAGGCTGTCTTAGGCAGAAGGGCATATGACATTACTGTAACCAACGATGCCCTTGAGGCGGTGGAATTCCTGCATCAGAGAAGATTTGATCTTGCAATACTTGATGTTATGATGCCTGTCATGAACGGTTTCCAGATCATGGAGTCAGTAACTGATCTTGATCTTGACACCATTTTTATCATCATGACCGGTGACATTACAATGGATTCAGCCATAAAGGCCATAAGGAAAGGGGCATCAGACTATATAAGAAAACCCTTTGATGCAGAAGAAATGATGATAAGGGTTGAAAATGCAATCAGGCACAAGAGATCAAAAGATGAGAAAAGGCTGATACAGTCAGAAAAAAATCAGCTTGAGCTTCAGCTCAGGCAGTCACAAAAAATGGAGGCTATAGGCACGCTTGCAGGTGGGATGGCGCATGACTTCAATAATACCCTTGGTATAATTATAGGCAATACAGAGCTGGCGCTAAGGACAACACCTAAAGAGAGCCAGGTCAGGCAGTTTCTGAACAATATTATTACAGCAAGCTCAAGGGCTGAAGAGATGGTCAGCAGGCTCTTAAGCTTTTCAAGGGTTTCTGACGCCGTGAAAAAACCTGTTGATCTGATTTCAAGCATAGAAGAATCACTAAGGCTGATGAGATCGAGCCTGCCATCAAATATAGAGATAAAAAGAGACTTTGCCGTTTTAAAGGTTGCTGTAATGGGAGATCAGACCCAGCTCAATCAGGTCATGGTTAACCTGTGCACAAACGCATCCCATGCAATGAATGGGGTTGGGGGGATAATAGAGGTTGGCATTAAATTAAAGGATTTTGACTCTGATGTATGTGCAGATTTAGGCGACCTCCCGCAGGGCCGTTATGTAGAGATAACAGTATCAGATACAGGTCAGGGTATACCAGAGGAGATAATAAAAAGGGTATTTGATCCCTATTTTACTACAAAGGAGCCGGGAAAGGGTACAGGCATGGGGCTAGCTGTGGTGCACGGTATAATCAAAAATCACGGTGGGTCAATCAGGGTTCAAAGCAGTGTTGGCAAAGGAACTGTTTTCACCATCCATATCCCGGTTATTGACGCCATATTGGATTGTGAAACCGCACATGATCCTGAGTTCATCCAGGGTGGCAAGGAGAACATACTTCTTGTTGATGATGAATTCATGATCGCAGATACAATGAAGATCATGATGGAGCAGCTCGGTTACAGGGTGAGCGCCTTTACTGAAAGCAGCAGGGCCATTGAGGTATTTCAAGATAACCCAGATGCCTTTGATCTCGTTATAACCGATATGACCATGCCTAAGATAACAGGTGATATGCTGGCCGCAAGAATACAGGAACTAAGAGAAAATATGCCTGTTATTATATGCACTGGCTTCAATAACAGGGTTGAACCGGAAAATCTTAAAAACAGGGGGATATTTGAAATTCTGTCAAAGCCTGTCAGGACAACCACCCTCGCAAAGGCCATAAAAAAGGTACTAAGTGCAAAGAAAAAGGAGAGGAGGGTCGATGACAGGTTTGCCATGAAAGAGGATATCTTTGTTGTCTCTGCTTCAAGACCTGAAAAGAAGCACAGTATGGTCGACATAAGCAGGTCGGGCATGGCATTCAAATATTACAGTATCAAAAACCAGATTGTGGAAAATGGTAAATACTCCATCATGACCTCTGACAGAAGATTTGTGATGGATGATATACACTGCAGGACTGTTTCAGATATTGTTCTGAATCATTCAAGGGACCTGACCGATGTTACAGTTAGAAGGCGTGGAATACAGTTCAAGGATCTTACTTCAACCCAGTATGAATCTCTGGGCTATTTTCTCGATAACTATACCAGGTCAGTGGCTAATGCCATGTAATTATTTTACATCAAACTCAAAATTGGCATCCTTTGCATATTCTTCAACCGTGCCGGCATTTAGCATGATGGCCATCTCAATAAATGGTTTTTTTATATCATACCATATTAGCGGGCCATGCGACAGCCCCTTTGGAAGCCATATACAGTAGTTTGTATCAAACTCAAGTTTATCCCTGCCAACATCAAACCTCATGTGCCCGCCAAGTGAGGTCGGGTTGTCAGGGTCACTCCCGAAATGGAGTACGATCTCATCAAAATTATGATGGGTCATCCTTGGAAGCGGCGGTTCCACTATATCCCAGACATATCCGAATTCTATATAGTTATTGTTGGCCTTACACTGCCTTGAACTCATGTAGGTCATGGTTGGATACATCCTGTATGGCCCCTGCCTGGGATCTCCGGCCTCTCTCAACGGGCTTCTTATTACATACTGCTCATAGTTGATATCATCTCTTTTTTGGGGGAGTGCATCTTTAGGTTCAAACATACCGCTTGTTTTTAAAACAGAGCTATCGCCAGTCCCGAGTATAAACTCCATCATGATATGGGGGCGATTTACCTTGAGCCAGTTGACAGGGCCAAGCCTTACCCCCTTCGGAATAAACAGGCTTGTAGTATTGCTGAATTCGGTTCTGTATCCGCCAATATAGCACTCGATTGTTGCACCAAGCGCTTGTGGATTTTTATGATCTGTGCTCCAGAAGATATATATGCGGTCATAATCGATTGCGTGTTCAAATATATGCGGTTCAGGTACAGAGGTAATAAAGCTCATGTCTATATGATATGGCACGCCCGGAAAAAGTATGTTGTTCAGGTAGGTCATTATGGGTTCACGTCCCTTTACTTTTGGAAAAAGGGCCATATCAGGCTGCCTGATAGCGTACTTTTCATACTCTGATTTTGATTTTAGGTCCGTCATAGGGGGTATCTCCTTATTGTTCTAATTATCGTTTTGAGTTTGTTTTATCAGACGTTATATTCTCAGGGTAGGTTTAATATGTCAAGGTAATCCATGTCCAGAATAAGCCATATGAAGAGATACGTAAAATCCTGACAAAAGGTTTACAGGTTGAATCCTGATCCATGCGTCATTAAAGCTATGTCGGGCCGTATTCTGTGATGGGGAGCGTTAAGGTTTAAAAGTCCTATGAGATGCAGTCGTCACATTACGGAGTTGTTTCATTCTCCTCTTCAGGGGCCTCTGGTATATCCAGCAGATCTATCTCTTCCATATCCATTAGAGACATTGATTCGGAACCGGCCTTTGTAACTAGACCGGCATCATCTATGTTCTCAGTCTCCTCATCAGGTTCATAATCGTCTCTGTATGGAAGACCCTTGCTAGAACTCGCAGCAAGATTTGCCCTTGATTCTATCTTTTCAAGCTCCTCCTGACATGCAACACAAAGGACAGCTTCAGGGACAATCATTAATCTCGCTTCCGGGATCGGTCTCTCGCACTCTTCACATATCCCGAAGTCCTGGTCATGTTTTAACCGGTAAATCAGTGCCTCAATCCTCTTTAGCTCAAATTTCTTGCGGTCCAGAAACCTGTAATAATTCTGTGCCGCCATCTCCCTGTCTGTGCGGTCCAGTTCATCTATCATTCCATCAAAGGATATCTTACTGAAATCTTCGGCGTTTTCCTTTATCAGAGAGTCAATTACCCCTTCCAGTTCCCTCTTTTTTGCCAGAAGATGGGAATCGAATCTTGCCCTGAAATGGTCAGTTCTTTCCTTTATTCTTATCTTTTTTTCAGGTTTATTATTAAGTATAGGGGGTATAATTTTTTTCTTCTGCTTTGAAGAATCAACCCCTTTTGAATTTTTTTTCATGAAATCTCCTTCCCGTCTATGCATGAGAGATATAGTGTTCTATTAAAAAAGGCATCAAATAAAGTAAAATCAATCATGAATCAAGAAAAAAATGCATTATATTATTATTTTTTTTAGGGACATAAATGCAGAATTTATGCCAAAATCTTGTAACTGATTATATAAAGCCAACAATGGCATTGCCCTGACAATATCCTTCCCCTATTCTATTTTCTGCCTTTATAATCTTCCTTGTGTATATTGTATTTTGTAAGCAGCTTATGTATTTGTCTTGTCGTTATCCCTGCTGTTTCTGCCGCTTGATTTATACGCCCCATAGTCTCATTAAGAAGATCCATGAGGTAATTTTTTTCAATCTCTTCAATGCCCTTTTTCCGGATATTTGCAAGGTTTCCGGTACGTTTTCTTGTGTTATCGACATCCAGATGGTTGTACTGAAATATTTCCACTGGAAAACTGTCAGGTTGCAGGATTGAACCGGTCTCAAGTATATATGCTCTCTCTATTAGGTTTTCAAGCTCCCTGATATTTCCTGGCCAGGGGTAATGCATAAATGCCTCTATCACATCAGGTGAAAAGCCTTTAATAGCCTTTGTGTTATGCTTATTCATCTTGTTAAGAAACATCATGGCAAGATGGGGTATGTCTTCAGACCGATCTTTTAAAAGGGGTACCTCTATGGGAAAGACATTAAGCCTGTAATAGAGATCCTTTCTGAACTCGCCATCCTCGCACATTTTTTTAAGATCCATATTTGTGGCGGCAATGATCCTGGCATCCGTATGGATTGTAACCTCTCCTCCAACACGCTGGAATATACCGTCTTGAAGGATCTGTAACAGTTTGATCTGTGCAGCAGGGGTTATTGTGCCTATCTCGTCAAGAAAGATCGTTCCCTTATCGGCAATCTCAAATTTGCCCAGTTTACGCTTTATTGCGCTTGTGAATGCCCCCCTCTCATGGCCGAAGAGTTCGCTTTCTAATAGTGTGTCAGGTATGGCCCCGCAGTGGACGCTGATAAACTGGGCATCCTTTCTGCTGCTGTAGCGGTGTATCAGCGTTGCAATAACCCCTTTTCCTGTCCCGGTCTCGCCTGTAATAAGCACTGTGCTGTTCGTTGGGGATACAGACTTGAGTTTTTCATAGACCGCTTTCATCTTTGCATTTGCGGTCCTCATGGTCTGCTGTATATCAGTATCTTTCAGCCTGTCTTTTAAAAAATCAGGCTCTGACCGGGCAATAAGAGAATCTTTAATATTCTTTAAAACAGAATTAACTTCATCGGGTTTGATCGGAAACAGTATGTAATCGCTTGCACCCTCCTTAACCGCATTTACCGCTTCTCTTATCCTTTCAACTGAAGTGATAATAATAATGTCAAGGGCAGGGTACAGGCTCATGAATGACTGTAAATAGTTCTTGTAACTGACGCCATTCTTTTCAGACATACTAAACAGGGAGATATCCATAAACAGATACTCATAACGCCTTGTCTGAAGCATTGAGATGGCCTGGGTATCATTTTCAGCCTTGCCGATCTGAATCTCTTGCCCAAAACAGGGCATAAGCTGCCGGTATACATCCGGGTTTTTTGATAATAAGAGTATGTTTTGCATCACCTGATTTTCCGGTTTGAATAAGGTTATAATTTATTCTAGCTCTATCATAAAGAGCCCTGTCAAAAAAGTTTTTTATTACCTGGGATGCATTTTAAAAAGGCTAACCAAAAGGAGATATTCACCTTCGCAAAAAGTGAGATAAAAATCAGTACAGGCATGGAAGAGAGTTTAAAAATTAAAACGCCCCTCTTTCAAATAGTAAAGAGGGGCGTTTTATAATAATAAACTAATTGGATTAGCCCTGTTTCTTAAGCCATTCGGCGCCGTAACGGTTACATTCGTCTATAACGATAGGTGTTACATGCTTGTTAATAGTCTCAAGGCTCGGGATACATGGGAGGTATGAACCACCCGGGGCAAATTTATCTATCGCCCAGCGAACTTCTGAGCGAATTAATTCTTCTGTAGCATCCGCCTGGTCGATTACATGCTGCCTGATACCGCCCATAATGAGCATTTTATTGTTAGTGTTTTTCTTGACTAGCTGTATATCATTTGTGGACATAGCTCCCTGCCACATATCAATGCCTATATCTACCATATCTTTTTCGAGTCCCATGCAGTAGGTGTCTGAGTGATGCTGTACAAGGACACCGCGGCTTTTTATATAGCTGTATAGACGGGCGTAATGAGGTTTAAGCACTTCACGAAATGTATCCGGTGAAAAAAACAGGTTGTCCTTTGAGCCCCAGTCATCATGGGAGTGGATAACATCCGGCTCAAGGTTGTCAATTAGCTGTTTTACTACCTCAAGCTTCCAGTCCGTATAGGCTTCAAAAAATTCGTACATGGATTCAGGCTCACCATACATGTTCATCAGCGCGTCTTCAAATACCATCAGGCAGTGAGTGCGTTCAAACAGCCCGCGGAAGGTAGGAACCATGACCATTGTAGTATCCCTGTCAATTCCATCGATTGTTCTTTTGGCATCACTCCAGTCCAGTTTTGGGATTTTTGGAAATTTGACATAATCTTTCCATTTTGTAATGTCTTTGATTACCTGGTTGTTTTTATTGACAATGGGAATGATTCCAGGGTCACCGGGCAGAAATCGAAGTGTACCACCCCAGTTATCAATAGCCGCTTCGCCTGAAAACTGGAGAATATCCCAGATAGAAATAGGATCTATTACACAGTGAAACATAATCTGAGGAAATGCATCAAACCCATAACCCATCCATTTCATGGGCTGCTCATTATTTAACACGGACAGAAATTGCTCTTTTTTATTCATATCTGAAAACCTCCTGAAAATATTTATGTTAATCAATATGATTGGAATATATTTGGGATAGCATTATGTGTCAAGAAAATTGTGGTGATAATAACTCTTAACTTATTAACCTTTCTGGAAAAATTGGTGATTTTAATTGTATCAAACTCTACCGGATATCCGTATTGGTGCAGGGTTTATTTATGTTTATTGATTACTAAAAAAGAATGCGGGGGCATTTTAAACCCCCGCTATATGATTGGATGGACAGAATAATCAGTGTTTTTTTATATCAGTATGTCCATGAACATTGTTTATCTACCTTAACCCAGTAACCAAATCCCGGCTCCATGACATTAAGATCGCTGAGCCCAGGATTCTGGGGGTCAAAAACCCTCCATTTTCCATCTTCATATGTCCACACGCTCTTTACATTCCTTGAGATGGTGGATATAGCATCAGATACATTCCTTGATACTGGTGAATTATATCCTACAAGGTTCCATCCGGGTGTCAGACTAACCGGGTCAGCAGCTACATCATAGGAGATGGTCAGCTCAGCATCCTGACTCATATTCATCCATACAGCCTTTCCAGGGGCAAGCTCATTGAGTGTACTGATGGTCTCTGGTTTTGATGGGTCATACACCTTCCATGATCCATTGTCGTATGACCATATACTGATAATATTATCCATTATTGATGAAAGGGTGCTGTGAACCGTTGTCGTTTGTGTGGATTTCCAGAGAGTGACAAGGTTCCACATGCTTCTTATAGTGCGGGTTGATCTGGTTACCTTTACAGTGCATTCACTTGAGGATTTCAAGCCGCCATTATCAGTTACTACGAGCTGAAATACCAGTGTCTCGCTTATCAGGTTTGTTTTTGCTGTAAAGGTCGGTTTTACTGTTGCCGGGTTTTTAAGTGTTACAGGCGTACCACTTAACTGGGTCCATATATAGGATACTATATACCCGTCATGATCAACAGAGCCTGAGCCGTTAAGGGTTACTAATTTCCCTGAGGTGACATTTTGATCTTTTCCTGCGTTGGCCACAGGTGGGTCATTTACCCATAATACATTGATAATAACTGAATCAGAGCTCTTTAAACCTTCTGAATCGGTTACTGTCAATTCAAATGTAAGAGATTCACCTTCAGGGTTAACATATGGTGCCATAAAGGTCGGCTGTGCCGCTGCAGAGTTGCTCAGAGTAACTATAGGTCCGCTTGTCTGTTTCCACTGATAAGATGCTATTGTACCATCCGGGTCAATGGAATCTATGCCTTGAAGGGTTACCTGCTGACCTTCATTAATATTCTGATCATCACCTGCATCTGCTGTTGGTGGATCATTTACCCATACTATATTGATTATACATGAGTCTGTGCTTTTGAGACCCTGAGAATCGGTTACTGTCAATTCAAAGATTAATGTTTCACCTTCGGGATTGACATATGGGGCCGTAAAGGTGGGCTGCGCCACAGTAGATCCACTCAGTGTAACTATGGTTCCGCTTGTCTGTTTCCATTCATATGAGGCTATTGTGCCATCCGGATCAATAGAGTTTAAACCGTTAAGGATAACTACCTCGCCTTCCTCCATATTCTGATCCGGGCCGGCATTGGCAATAGGGGCAGCATTTGTATATTTTACATTAATAACAACCGTATCTGTACCCTGTAAACCCTGCGGATCGGTTACTGTAAGGCTGAATGTAAGTGTTGCACTGGCTTGTGCTACATCAGGGACAACAAAAGTGGGCTGAATTGCTGTAGAGCTGCTAAGTCCTACCGCAGCGCCGCCGGTCTGTGTCCAGAGGTATCTAAGAGTGCTGCCATCCGGATCAGATGAACCTGAGCCGTTAAGGGTAACCGTCTCTCCTTCAGCCTTTGTCTGGTCAGCGCCTGCATTAGCAGTCGGAGCAGCATTTATATTTGTTACATTGATAGCAATTGTATCGGTGCTATTTAGACCCTGGGGGTCTGTCACCTTAAGGCTGAATGTAAGTGTTGCGCCTGCCTCACCGACATTGGGGGCCGTAAAGGAGGGCTGAACTGTTGTAGCGCTGCTAAGTGTAACAGCCGTACCGCCGGTCTGTGTCCAGAGGTATGTAAGGATGCTACCATCCGGGTCAGAAGAACCTGAACCATTAAGTGTAACAACAAGACCTTCTGCTTTAGTCTGATCAGGGCCTGCATTAGCAGTAGGGGCAGCATTAACCCATGTTACATTAATATTAACTGA
>JAAZBV010000078.1 GCA_012513605.1 Desulfatiglans sp.
ATTCAAGGGGGTAGGTCTTCACTACAACGGGTTTTCACACCCCTCTCTAATAATTACAGTTACTTATACCCCGAAAAATCGTCATTTTTACTAAAACACTAATCGAATAGCGAAAGTCGGGCTAAAGCTACGCCCTGACAAGATGGCGGGACAAGAGGTGCAATGCCCTTCAATAATGTAGGGGCGAAAATGGCTGACAGCACCCCATCCAAGAGCCTGCGCAAGTTCCAGGATGTTTTCCGGATTCCTGCTTTTCAATTAATAAACCAGTCAGGGATATGTAAATTAATTTCAAACAATGATATAAAAATATTGTTAATAAGCGCCGATCACTGGCTATCTCTATTGCCATAAATAAACAGTGATAGCCATTATATTCACCGATTGTTGAGGATATATAATATCAAGGTGGTTTAAAAATGCAGGGACGAATAATTATTCACCCCTACAGAATTAATATAGAATATTTTTTCCATTCATGCAGATGCTGTTGGGATAAAAAAATTATTGACACGGAGCGTCAAATCAAAACGTTCCCACGGTGACCGTGGGAACGAGAAGTAAGTTTAGCTGATTGCTGATAGCTGACTGCTGATAGCTCCAACCGAAATTGACAAATTTCGGTTGGTATTAGAAATGATAAACAAACCTTGCGTTGATTCTTTCCCCTTCAGGTCTGTTTTTTGCGTCTGTCTCAAAGTACATATTAATGAAGAGATGGGCATCCTTATTAAATGAATAGAGCACTCCAGGGCCTACAGCCAAAACCTTTTCTTTTGAGCCAATCTGGTCAACCCCATCATGCTCAGTCTCACTGAGCTGCCTTAAATAATAGCCATTAATACCTGCACGTAACCTCTGGGGTATTAATTCATAGGATGTTGCAAAATTAATATGAAATGCCTCTCCGGCCTGTACCTCCTCTACACCCGTTGCAGCAAGAGGTGCATAAGGTTCATCATTTTCATCATTCAACAGGTAACTGACCCTTGTTGATGCAGTCCATTTTGGGGTTATAAAATAGGTTGCAGCCCAGTATGGGTTAAAGGAGAAAAAATTACTGCCTGCATTTATGGCCTTTGTTTGATCATAATCCCCGGTCGGTAATATAAAACCCAGTGAGAATCTGTGCATAAATTTAGGGCCGTTTGCTCCCATAATCGGGTCCCATTGCAGATAAGGGCCTACCCAGATATCTCCCATTCCGGATTTCTCCATGGGAAAACCTGGCAGATAGGTATTATAGCTCATATCAAGCTTTGCAAAGGGAACTATTATATCAAGTCCCCATTTTGCCGTGAGTATAAATTCAGTGTTTGACTGGTATGTACACTGTATAAGTGTAATCCATGCCTCCAGTTCTTCACCTGCAAAGGGTGGTAAAAGTGCATTGCCATTCTGATCCTTGAATTTATCTGCTGTCCAGTACTGTACATAATTTTGTGAATAGAGTCCTGGCCCTGATGGCGGTGCGCCGTCCATAAAGCTTGTAAATCCAAGGTTTACAGATGGCAGATCATAAGCTGATGATGACACTGGTATGGCAAAAAATAAAAATAAAGCAAGAATCAATAGATAGATATTCTTTAGTTTCATAGCTTTTTTCTCCTCAAATACTCTTCATAAGCTGCGGTTTTGGAAAATCCTTGAATACCTCTTCGGATTTTCTAAGCTCGTCATCTGAGAGCGCATAATTATCCAGATCATTTGAAAAATACTTTTCATATGAACCAAGGTCAAGAAGCCCGTGTCCGCTCAGGTTAAAGAGTATTACCTTTTTTTCTCCTGTCTCTTTTGCCTTTGTAGCCTCCGCAACCACCTGAGCAATAGCATGGTTGGATTCAGGCGCAGGGATGATACCCTCAGTCCGGGCAAAGAGAACACCGGCATTGAATGCGTCAATCTGTGAAACCGCCTTTGCTGTTAGTAAACCTTCTGTAACAAGCTGGCTTACTATTGGAGACATGCCATGATAACGTAAGCCGCCTGCATGAACCGGAGGAGGTACAAATGCATGGCCAAGGCTGTGCATTGCAAGAAGCGGGGTATACCTTGCTGTGTCACCGTGATCATATACAAATGGTCCCCTTGTCAATGTCGGGCATGCTATTGGCTCAACAGGGTATATCTCTACCTTTTTGCCATGCATCTTGTCAGATACGAATGGAAATGCGATACCGGCAAAGTTGCTTCCGCCGCCAGCGCAGCCGATTACTATGTCAGGATAATCCCCGGTCTTTTCGAGCTGTTTTTTTGCCTCAAGGCCTATCACTGTCTGGTGGAGCATTACATGGTTGAGCACGCTGCCCAGTGCGTAGCGGGTCTGACCTGTTGTGTCGCTTACTGCGGCCTCCACTGCCTCGCTGATGGCAATGCCAAGGCTTCCGGGTGTGTTCGGGTCTTTGGCAAGTATTGCCCTTCCTGCGTTTGTTTCATTGCTTGGGCTTGCTACACATTTGCCGCCCCATGCCTGCATCTGTGCCTTTCTGTAGGGCTTCTGGTCAAAGCTGATACGAACCATGTATATCCTGCATTCAAGCCCGATCTGGCTGCATGCAAATGATAGGGCGCTTCCCCACTGGCCTGCTCCTGTCTCTGTTGTG
>JAAZBV010000079.1 GCA_012513605.1 Desulfatiglans sp.
GTACCATAGGTTTGTCCTCCTTTTGCTTTTGGGAATTCGTTTTGTCTGGTAACTTAACGATCTCCCATAAGGAGGACTTTTTCAATATCAAAATTCATTAACTAAAAACCGTTTTTGGACAAGAGTGGGGATGGACATAAAAAACTAAGAAACTCTGATAGATGTTGCTTTACAGAAAGGCTAGGCTTGTCCTTGACCTTATAGGAGAGACAAAGGTTCTTAGATTTATAAAAATGAAAATCTGTATCTCTAAAAATCCGATATTGACAGTGTATCAAATCGTGTTACAATGCTGCTATGATAATAAGTTTTAAGCATAAAGGGCTTAGTGAGTTATTTATTAAAGGCGCTTCTCGCAAGGTGCATCAGGATTTACAGTCACGCTGCTTACGACGTTTGGATGCTTTGGAACAGGCAGAAAACCTGACCGATTTGAATCTTCAAGGATTCAATTTTCATGGGCTTCAGGGGGTTCCAAAACGATACAGCATACATGTAAATGGGCCCTGGAGTATAACATTTGAATGGCAAGATGGTAATGCGCTTAAAGTCGATCTTGAACAATATCATTGAGGATTAAAAAATGAGAGAATATTTTGTTAAACGCCCCTTGAAACGGCCACCCACTCACCCTGGCGAGATATTACGAGAAGAGGTTCTAAATCATCTCGGTTTATCAGTCAGTGAGGCTGCCAAGCGTCTTAATGTATCGCGTCAGCAGTTACATCGCGTCTTAGCTTGTACTCATCCAATTACAACAGACATGGCGTTAAGAATTGGCAAGTTCGCTGGCAATGGACCCGGTCTATGGTTGAGAATGCAACAGGCCTATGATTTGTGGTATGCGGAAAATCGTTTGGCTGATGAACTGTCCAAAATCAAATCAATTACTCAAAAATGCACCAATGAATTAAGAAACGCCTGAAACAAATCAGATGAAGACTTCAGGACTATGCAGGATCAAAGTTTAAACATATTCCCATTTCTGTGATGAAATAGGGGTCAGGTCTGCCAATGACTCTTGCCAATTATGAAATAGGGGAGGATAATCCATAAAAAAGTAAATAACTATTGAAAGGCAGTAATATCGAGGCGGTTAAAGGTTGTTATCTTTAGCCGCCTTTGCTTATTTTAAACCGGCTCAAGCTTACACTTGTTTGATGAGGGCATGGTTGCAAGCCATTTACCTGTTTGCTTTGCGATAACAAGTTTATTATCCAGGTTTTCACGCCTTGCAGGCAGCATATCCACCACATCAAAGCCGCAGAACATGAGTGTGCGTTCAAGATTAAAGCAGCATGATGTTGTGCCGTTTCCGCTTCCTCCTGCATAGCATATCCCCATTGCTATTGGCCCCATATCATTATTAAAGGGGCCGGGCATGGGCGCATTCGGGTTAACAGGCCTTCTGGGTATCCTTGATTTTATCCTGCGTAACCTGTCCAGGAATGCCTTCATGCTCTCGCTCAGGTCAGCGAAATATACCGGGTTGGCAAAGACTGTTACATCGGCATTATCTATCTTTTCCACAATGGATGAAAAGTCATCCTGAATAACGCATTTGTCTTCATCCCTGCATATGCCCCAGCCATCCTTGTTGCACTGCCTGCAATGGCTGATATCCATTTTGGGAAGATATATGACCTCTGTTTTGCCACCTGCCTCTTTCACACCCTCACAAAGGGCGTTAATGAGCATAGCGGTTCTTCCTTCAGGGTTACGGCTTCCAGAGATGACGATTGTTTTCATTTGAGTGCCTCCATGGTTGTAATGGTAAAATATTCATTTACCTTGCGCCTTGAGCCCTGCGCCTTGAGCCAGTTATTTAAACCTTTTTTTCATAATGTCTCTAACAATTTTCGGATTCGCCTTCCCCTTTGTTTTTTTCATCACCTGCCCCAATAGAAAATCAACTGGTTTCGTATCACCCGCTTTTATCTGTGTAATGGCATCAGGGTTTTCCCTTTCCACCTCATCCAGTATTGCTTTAATAAGCGAGTCATCTGCAACAGGTTTAAGATCCTTTTCTTTAATTATTTCATCAGGACCTTTGCAGGTGCTGAACATCTCGGCAAGTACCTTTTTAGCTATGGCCTCTGTCAGTTCCCCCTTTGCTATAAGGTTTATAAGCCTTGCCATGTCCTCAGGTTTAACAGGACACTCGGCAATTGAAACAGATGCATCATTGAGATATCTGAAAAGATCATTGATTATCCAGTTACTGAGTCTTCGGTTGTCTTCACAGGTTTCAATTGCCGCGATAAAATATTCCGAAACAGCCCTGTCTCTTGTAAGGGTTATTGCATCGTTTTTCGGTATGTTATATTTCTCGATGATCATGGCCAGCTTCTGATCAGGCAGCTCTGGCATTGTGCCTGTTACTCTTTCTATAAATTCCTCATCAAGCTCTATCTCAAGTAGGTCAGGGTCAGGAAAATACCTGTAGTCAGGCGCATCCTCTTTGCTTCTCATGGGTAGCGTTATCTTTTTTACCTCGTCAAAGAGCATTGTTTCCTGCTTAACCTCTTTTCCTGATTCTATGATCTCCTTCTGACGTTTTACCTCGTACTCAAGGGCATCCATGATGAACCTGAAGGATGACATGTTTTTTACCTCTGCCCTGTTACCAAACTTCTTTTTACCCTTTTCTCTGATGGAGATATTTACATCGCACCTTAGCTGCCCCTTTTCCATGGCGCACTCGCTTATGCCGATGTACTGGATAGTCTGTTTCAGTTTCTCAAGATATGCCTTTGCCTCGGTAAGGGATCGCATGGGGTTATTTTCATGGTCTGTAACAATCTCAAGCAGGGGCACGCTTGAGCGGTTGTAATCCACAAGGCTGTAATCGGCCTCATCAAAGGAATCTGACGAGTGGACAAGCTTACCTGCATCCTCCTCCAGATGAATACGTTTTATGCCGACCCTGTAGGGCTCTCCATCATCTCCATCTATCTCAAGATAACCGTTTTCGCAGAAGGGTCTTTCATACTGTGATATCTGGTATCCCTTTGGAAGGTCAGGATAGAAATAATTTTTACGCGCAAATCTTGACAGCCTGTTTATACCGCAGTTCAATGCAAGCCCTGCCTTTACAGCATATTCAACAGCCTTTTTGTTAAGTACAGGTAAGGCGCCGGGTTGACCAGTGCAGACCGGGCATATGGCGCTGTTTGGCGATGCATTATATTTAACCGGACATTCACAGAAAAGTTTTGTCTTTGTATCCAGCTCAACATGTGTTTCAAAACATATGATCAGTTCATATTCCATTTTATTATCCTGATTGAATCCTTCCTCTTTTAACTTCTATCTTTGAGCTTTCAGCCTTCAGCTTATTTTCTCATACCCGCTCGCCACCCTTAAGATCATCTCCTCGTCAAATGGCCTACCTATTATCTGCATGCCAACCGGGAAACCATTGATGTCGCCGCATTTGACACTTACCCCCGGCAGTCCTGAAAGATTTAGTGATACAGTATAAATATCCACAAGGTACATCTGAAGTGGGTCAGCCATCTTTTCACCGATTTTAAATGGCAGGCACGGGGTGGTAGGTGTGATGATACAGTCTACCCTGTCAAACGCATGGTCAAAGTCTTTCTTAATAAGGTTCCTTACCTTTTGGGCCTTGAGGTAATAGGCATCATAGTACCCTGCTGAGAGCACATATGTGCCAAGCATGATCCTTCTTTTTACCTCGCTCCCAAATCCCCTGCTTCGGGTCTTTTCATACATCATTACAGAATCATCTGTGTCTGTATCGGCCCTGTATCCGTATTTCACGCCGTCATATCTGGCAAGGTTGCTGCTCGCCTCAGCGGTTGCAATAAGATAGTAGCTGCTTATTGAAGAGGAGGCATGGGGCAGCGATATCTCTTCAATCTCCATGCCGTTCTTCTCAAGAAGCCTTACTGCATTTATTACAGAATCCCTGATCCCCTTATCAAGCCCCTCTACAAAATACTCCTTTGGAAGACCAACCCTTAGACCCTTTACTCCCTTTTCAAGGGATGATGTGAAGTCAGGTGTCGCTACATTCGCTGAGGTGGTATCCTTCGGGTCATGACCGCATATGGAGTTCAGCATCATGGCGCAGGCATCTGCGCTTTTGCCCAGCACCCCTATCTGATCAAGGGATGATGCATATGAGATGAGCCCATACCTTGATACCCTGCCATATGTGGGCTTTATGCCGGTGATACCGCAAAATGCGGACGGCTGCCTTATGGAACCACCCGTGTCTGTGCCAAGGGCGATAATGGCCTCGCCTGATGCCACTGCTGCGGCTGAACCCCCGCTTGATCCCCCGCATACATAGTCAGTGTTTAAAGGGTTGCGGGTCGGGCCTATTATACTGTTTTCAGTTGATGAACCCATACCAAACTCATCAAGGTTGGTCTTTCCGATAATAACCGCACCATCCTTTATGGCCTTCTGAACGGCAGTTGCATTATATGTGGGGGTATAATTTTCAAGTATCCTTGAGGCGCATGTTGTTTTAATCCCCTTGGTACAGAGGTTATCCTTTATTGCAATGGGGATACCATTAATGGGTGATACTGCCTCTTTGGCCCTGATACGCCTGTCTGCCTCATCTGCCTGCCTAAGGGCAATCTCCCTTGTCCTTGATATATAGGCGTTAATAGACGGCTCTTTTTCATCCATCCTTTTAAATACAGATTCTGTAAGCTCCCTTGAACTTATTTCCTTTTTCTTAAGAAGCCCGGTTAGTTCAATTGCCTTTTTGTCACATAGTTCCATGATCAGTTCCCCTCTATTATTTTTGGCACCCTGTAATAACCATCTTCACGGTCAGGGGCATTATTAAGGAGTTCAAGGGGATTCTCTCTTTCAGCAGGTATATCATCCCTCCACACATTCTTCATATCAAGCACATGGCTTATCGGCGTTACATTTGTTGTATCGATCTCTTCCAGCTCTGCCACATAATCCAGTATTGAATTGAGGTCATTCCTGTACTTTAAGCTCTCCTCTTCGGTCATGCTCAGCCTTGCGAGCCTGGCTATGTGCCTTACCTCATCTGTACTGATCTTTTCCCTTTTAACATGAGCCTTTTTTGATGTCTTGATCCTGTCAGGATCTTTTTCATTACTGATTGCCTGTATGCCCTTGATGCCCCCTGTAAGACCAAGCTCATCAAGCTGTGACCTGTCCGCAAAGTTGGGCGCCTTGCTTAAGGGACAAAATGCCTTTCTGTTTTTGGGGAAGGCGATGACATCCCTGATGGATTGGGTATTAAGTATCATTGAGACAACCCTGTCCATTCCAAGGGCAAGCCCTGCATGCGGCGGTGCACCGTATTCAAGTGCCCTTAAGAAAAAGCCGAATTTTGCCTCTGCCTCTTCCTGGCTCAAGCCAAGGGCGGTAAATATCTTTTTCTGTATGTTCATGTCATGTATACGGATGCTTCCCCCTCCAAGCTCCTCACCGTTCATGACAATATCATATGCCCTTGAATTAAGGGAGATGAGCTCATCCAGATTATGGGGATCAAAATCTGTCCTCTCAGGCATGGTAAAGGGATGATGCTGTGAGCCGATTTTACCATCCTTGTATTCAAAGAGCGGGAAGTCTGTTACCCACACAGGGCAGAATTTATCCTTTGGTATCAGGTTATAGCGGTTTGCAACATGGAGCCTGAGATCGTTTAAGACCCTGTTTACAGGCTCCGGCGATGTATCGGCTATCATCATGAGCACATCACCATCCTCTGCACCAAACCTTTTGATGAGACCCTCCAGCTCTTTTTTGCTGAAGAACTGTACAATATTTGACTGGAGTTCACCATCAATAACCTTCATCCATGACATGCCTTTAGCGCCGAATGACTGGACTATCTTCATGGAATACTCATTCTGGAGCACATTCTTGCTTAATGCCTCAGACATCCCCTTTACACAAAAACCCTTAATTAACCCCTTCTTTTTTATAATCTGTTTGAAGATGGAATATTCTGTATCTTTGAGCAGATCTGTAACATCCTCAAAGGCCATGCCGAACCTCAGGTCAGGCCGGTCAACCCCGTATTTGTCCATTGCGGTTTTATAGGTCATACGCGGGAAGGGTCGTGGAAGCGTAATACCGCCGATGGCGAATATCCTTACAATAAGCTCTTCAATAAGCTCATATATAAACTCCTCATCAATAAATGATGCCTCCAGGTCAAGCTGAGTGAACTCGGGCTGGCGATTGGGTCTCAGGTCTTCATCCCTGAAGCAGCGCGCCACCTGAAAATACCTGTCCATGCCGCTCATCATGAGGAGCTGCTTGAAGAGCTGGGGAGACTGGGGAAGTGCATAGAATTTGCCCTGGTGGACACGGCTCGGCACAAGATAGTCCCTTGCACCCTCTGGCGTGCTGCGTGTAAGGAATGGTGTCTCTATCTCGTAAAAATGTCTTTCATCAAGATAGCTCCTTATGCATTTTAATATCTCATACCTCTTTATAAAGAGGTGCTGCATGGATGGGCGTCTCAGGTCAAGATACCTGTACTGCAGGCGGAGGTCTTCATCAACATTTTCAGGCCCGGCTGAGATATCCTCGTTAAGCACCATTGCCTTTTCTGAAATACGAAAGGGAAGGGGATTGGCGCTTGATAAAATTTTAATCTCGGATGCCTCCACTTCTATAGTGCCGGTTTTAAGGTTGGAGTTTTCTGTGCCCTTTTCTCTTAAGGCAGCCCTGCCTGTTATCTCTACGACATACTCTTCCTTTAAGGATGCAGCAATATCATAACAGTTTTTATTTTTTTCAGATGAAAATACCACCTGAACGATTCCTCTGATATCCCTTAAGTGAATAAAAAGTACATTACCATGGTCGCGGATGGCATCCACCCAACCCAGCAGGAGTATCTCTTTTCCTGTGTGGTGCGGGGTCACATCTCCGCAGTATATTCTATCTTTCCAGTTCATTTTATTTTATACCCTGTTGTTGTCTGATCTTTTATCATTTAAAAAAAAGAAAAGGTGTATAACATAATTTTTTAAAAAAAACATAGCTTATAGTTGCTTTATTATCAAGGTTACTTTATGGCTTAAGTTTTTTTAACCTTTACCCCTGTTTACTTACAGGTAAGTTTTTAACATATGATCATAAATAATTTTAGAAAAAAATTGACAAATATGTAAACCTTTGTTATTTTTTTGATCGTACAAAGAAGTACGTTTTATATAATTAAAGATGACAAAGACGTCGTATTTACCTTAAAGGTGCGGCGTCTTTTTTTTTACCTGAAAAGGTAATGGTTTAAAAAGAGATTTTAAAACCGGTAAGAAAGGATTAAGATATGGAAAAGCATAATAACTGTAATATCGCCATTTTTTACTGCCGGAATGTGCCTCAAAGTGATGAGAACACAAGGATAAATCTGGAAAAGAGGTACGGCAGTTCAATTAAATTTTTTCCGGTGGTGTGCAGCGGGAGGATGGATATCCTGCACCTTATGAAGGCGCTTGAAACCTTTGCAGATGCGGCATTTATAATCACCTGTCCTGAAGGCTCATGCCGCTATTTTGAAGGGAATATAAGGGCAATAAAAAGGGTGGAAATGGCAAGAAAGATTTTAGAAAACATAGGTCTTGAGAAAGAGCGCATAGGCATAATGATCGGGAACAGAAATGAGCCAAAAACCCTTGAAGAGCAGGTAAAGGCCATAATCGACCAGGTAAAAGGGCTTACCCCCTCACCGGTTCATATGCCTGTCAAGGCAGTCGTAAATGGTTGAAAAGGGTTTTGGGATAAATAATGTCCCAGGTTTTTAATGACCTGATTGAAAAATTGTTGCTTATTAAAAAAAATTATCTGGAGAAGAAAATGATAACGGCTGAACAGAAACCTGTTGATGAGATAAGGCGAATGATAGCCCCCTATAAGCGTATCCTGGTTGTCGGATGCGGATCATGTGTTGCGGAGTGCGCTGCAGGCGGGGAAAAAGAGACAGCCCTGCTGACCTCTGCTCTAAGGATGGCAGCGAAAATGAACAGGGAAGAAAAGATAATTGATGAGGTTACACTGGAGAGGCAGTGCGTCAAAGAGTTTGTGCTGAAACTTGATGATTATACAGCAAAATATGATGTTTTCCTTTCACTGGGCTGCGGTGCTGGTGTACAGGCAGTTGCCAATATATATCCTGAGGTTCCAATAGCCCCTGCCCTTAATACAGAATTTCTCGGCGAGACAAGGGATCAGGGGCTATGGGTGGAAAACTGCCAGGGGTGCGGTGACTGTATGCTTTTTGATTTCGGGGGGATATGCCCTATTGCAAGGTGCGCGAAGCAGCTCTTTAACGGGCCGTGCGGCGGATCAAAAAACGGGGTCTGTGAAGTAAACCATGAAATTCCATGTGCGTGGCAGGAGATAATAGAGAGGCTTTCAGCATTTAATGCCCTTGAAAAACTTGAGGCGATTTATCCCCCAAAGGACTGGTCAAAAAAACATGGAAACGGGCCCAGAAAGATAGTGAGGGAGGATCAGCAAAAGTGACAGTGAAAAGCAATCTGAAAAGGGTTCTTGAAGAGGGTAAATTTGCAGTGACCGCTGAATGCGGCCCGCCAAAGGGGGCTGACCCTGATGTGATAATGGAAAAGGCCGCCCTGTTAAAGGGTATAGTTGATGCGGTAAATGTAACTGATAACCAGACCGCTATTGTCAGGATGTCAAGCCTTGCTGCATGCAGCCTGTTGATAAAGGCCGGTATTGAGCCTGTTTTCCAGGTTACGGTAAGAGACAGAAACAGGATAGCCCTTCAGTCTGATATCCTTGGGGCCGCGGCCATTGGTATTAATAATGTATTATGCCTGTCAGGCGACCATCAGATATTTGGTAATGAGCCACAGTCAATGGGGGTTTTTGATATTGATTCAATACAGTTATTGAATGTTGTCAGGAATATGCGTGACAGGGGCAAGCTTTCAGGAGGGGACGAGTTAACAAAATCCCCTGACCTGTTTATAGGCGCTGCTGCCAACCCCTTTGCTGACCCCCTTGATTTCAGGGTGATAAGGCTGGCAAAAAAGATCGCTGCTGGAGCTGACTTTATCCAGACACAGTGTATCTTCAATATGGACAGGTTTGAAAAATGGCTTCAAATGGCCATTGACAGAGGGTTTACTGAAAAGACATTTATCCTGGGCGGGGTCTCACCCCTTAAATCAGCCGGAATGGCTAAGTATATGAACAATAATGTGGCCGGAATGGATGTCCCTGAATCTGTAATCAAAAGGATGGAGGGTGTGCCTAAGGATAAACAGAAGGAAGAGGGCATAAAGATATGTGTTGAAACGATTCAGCGGCTTAAGGGGCTTAAGGGTATAAAAGGTGTTCATATTATGGCCATTGAGTGGGAAGAGGCAGTTAACGAAATTGTCAAGAGGGCAGGGCTTTTGCCAAGACCTTAAAAAAATCAGGAGAATAAAAGATTGCCTTCAAAATATGTTATCCATACTAAACAGACCGATCACCGGTTTGAACCTTTGACAAAATCAGGTGTTATCGCCTGGGAAGAGGGGTGCCTGAAGTGCCCTGTCTGTGTGAAAAAGGAGTGTGTCTACGGTGTCTATGAAAAGAGGCAGCTTAGTCCCGGGCAGATGATCGACTCTATAGACAATAAATGCCAGAACTGCCTCAGGTGCGTTCAGAACTGCCCCGCGCAGCTTATCCAAAAGTCCATAAATCCTGAGTTCATGGAGATGGGTGATACCCACTGGACACCCGATATAATCGCCCGCTTATGGTACCAGGGTGAGACAGGCAAGATACCTGTCTCAGGCGCAGGTTATCCCGGCCCATTTTCAGGCCCCGGGTTTGACTCCATGTGGACAGATATGTCCGAGATTGTGCGTCCCACAAGGGATGGCATACATGGGCGGGAATATATAAGCACAGGGGTAGATATAGGCAGTACACCCAGGAACCTTCTCTTTGATAAAGAGGGCAGGATGGTGAAAAATGGTTCTGCCATATTGGATATCCCTTTGCCGGTCATAATGAGGGTGCCTGATTTTGGCGCTATCAGCGATAACACCATTAAAGGCTGGATATCCGCTGCAAAAAGACTGGAGACACTCCTGGCCATCCCTGTAAAAAGGATTATGCCCGATTTTCTAAAGCTGAGCGGACATATTATCCCTGTTATCTCTTCAACGGATATTGATGGGCTTAATGGGGATGAGCATACAAGGATGGTGGAGTATATTTGGGACGAAAACGGCCTGCGAAATATGGCAAAACTAAAGGAGCTCTTCCCATCGGCCCTTGTCTCTGTAAGGCTTAATCTTAAGGGGGAATATCAAAAAGAGGCATTAAAAATTATTGAAGCAGGCTGCTCCATCATAAATCTTGAAGGCAGTTACAATGGAAGGGCAGGGGACGATGCATCAAGATATATGAAGGATACAATAAGGGAGATACATCTTTTGCTGGTGAATGAGGGGCTGCGTGATGAGTTGACACTACTTGCATCAGGCGGTTTTTCAATGGCAGAGCATGTTGCAAAATCGATTCTTTGCGGTGCGGATGCAGTATATGTGGATTTTCCCATTCTTATAGCCCTTGAATGCAGGATGTGCCGGAGATGCGAAAAGAGACTGCCATGCCCTGTTGAAATAGAAAAGGCATCCATTAACTGGGTGGCCGCAAGAACGATCAACATCATGGGCGCATGGCATAACCAGCTTCTTGAGGTTATGGGCGCTATGGGCATCAGGGATGTGAGGCGTCTTCGTGGTGAGGTCGGGAGGGCAATGTTTTTTGAAGAGCTTGATGAAAACATATTCGGCTCCTTAAACAGGATTGAGGAGGGGTTTGAACTTGACTGAAAATAAAAAATTTATCTTCCCTGAAATAGTGAGAACCCCTTCACGGTTCAGGAATGCCATTGGCAAATATCGTATGAACCGCACCAATGCATGCATCTCCTGCGGTAAATGTGTAGATGTATGCCCATATGGGGTGCATGTTGTAAAAAGGGGAAAGGTTTATGTGGAAAACCATTATCTTTGCATCGGGAAAGAGTGCCCCAGCCCATGCACTTCAGTATGTCCTGTAAATGCGCTTTCATACAGAAGAAACCCTACATTTGATACAATGGGTGATTACAGGTGGACACCTGATCTCCTTGCCAGCACATGGTATATGTCAGAATTTGGCACTGTCCCAAAGGTTGGTCTCAATTACCGCACAGGGGATAGCGGAGGCGGGTTTGATAAACTCAGAATCAAGCTCAGGAAGCAAGAGAAAACAGGTGATATTCCGGATGATGATATTGACCTCTCTGTTGAACTGAACCGGAGAGAGGATAATGCCCACAGGGTAAAGATAGAGGTGCCTTTTTACGGTGGCGGTATGTCATACGGCTCTGTCAGTGTAACCACAATATTGAGCAGGATGAAGGCCGCAAAGCTGCTTGGCACACTCTGCTGCACAGGTGAGGGAGGTTACCCTGATGAGCTTAAACCCTATGATGACAATGTTATAACACAGGTGGCAACAGGGCTTTTTGGTGTAAGAGAGGAGACCATCCAGCGCGTCAGGGTTGTGGAATTCAAATATGCACAGGGGGCCAAACCTGGTCTGGGAGGTCACCTGCTGGGCGATAAGGTGACCCCGGGTGTTGCAAGGATGCGTGAGGCTGTTGTGGGTCATCCACTCTTTTCACCCTTTCCATTTCACAGTGTTTACTCGGTTGAAGACCATAAGAAACATGTGGACTGGATAAAGGCCATAAATCCAAAGGCCATTGTCTCTGTAAAGGTATCCACCCCTACTGATGTGGATATGGTTGCAGTGGGAAGCTACTATGCCGGCGCACATATTATTCATCTTGACGGCAGTTATGGCGGGACAGGGGCTGCACCGGAGATAGCAAAAAAGAATATTGCCATGCCAATTGAATATGCCCTTCCAAAGGTTCATCAGTTTTTGACCGATGAAGGGGTGAGGGATAAGGTTACAGTAATTGCGGGCGGTGGTGTACGAACACCCCATGATGTGGCCAAGATAATAGCCCTTGGCGCAGACGGCGTATGTACAGGCACAGCCGATATGGTTGCCCTTGAATGTATCCGCTGCCATAAGTGTGAAAGCGGCAGGGGATGCGCAAGGGGCATTGCAACAACCGATGCTGAACTGGTACAGCTTATGAATAATGATTATGGCACACAGCGGCTGGTTAATATGTTCCTTGCCTGGAGGAGGGAGCTGATCAGGATACTCAAGAGGCTGGGGATGAGGAGTATAAAGGAACTTGTGGGAAGGAAGGATGTGCTGGCGCATTTGGATTATATTAATAATGGAAAAAATCATGTCTGAAATAATGATAAATAATATTATAAAATCGCGAAGAGAACTTGCGGGTGAGCTTCCGGTTAATAATATATTTGAAACAGAAGAAGAGGGGGGCTGCGGGGTTACTGGCTTTGCATGCAGCATCCCTGTGCGCGGAAAACATATCTTTGAGCCCTCAAAACAGATGCATAACAGGGGCAATGGCCGTGGCGGCGGGATCGCAGCAATGGGCTTTGACCACAGGATGCTTGGCGTTTCATCTAAGATATTAAAGGAGAGCTATATACTTCAGATCGCGGTTCTTGAGGATGATGTTATCAGGGAGCTGGAAAACAGGTTTATAAAACCCTTTTTCAATGTGGATTTTTCAGAAAAGATTCCAAGGCTTGATGATTACAGGGATGTACCGGGTCTTCTTGCAAAACCGCCCGATGTGTGGAGATTTTTTATCAGGGTAAAGCCTGCTGTCCTTAAGGAGTTCATAGAAAAAAACAATCTTGGCGACATGACAGAGAGGCAGGCAGAGGATGAATTTGTTTATCAGAACAGCACCAGGATCAATTCCAGGTATTATGATGCTACCGGCAGGCAGAGGGCATTTGTGCTCTCTCATGGGCGCAACTTCTTTATACTAAAGGTGGTAGGTTTTGCAGAAGAGGTGGTAAGGTATTACAAGCTTGATGATTTCAAGGCCAACATCTGGATTGCTCATCAGAGATATCCCACCAGGGGAAAGGTATGGCATCCGGCCGGGGCTCACCCCTTTATAGGCATGAATGAGGCCCTTGTGCATAATGGCGACTTTGCCAATTATCACTCTGTAAGTGAGTATCTTAAACAGAGAAATATTTATCCCAGGTTTCTTACTGATACCGAGGTCTCTGCACAGTTGTTTGACCTGTACAGCAGGACATATGGCTACCCACTCGAATATCTTATTGAGGCCCTTGCCCCGACAATGGAAAGGGATTTTGACAAACTGCCAGTTGAGAAACAGCAGATATACAGGGCAATCCAGGCAGCCCACATACACGGTTCGCCTGATGGGCCATGGTTTTTTATTATTGCCAGGAATGATACTGAAAATAACAGGCTGCAACTCATAGGTATTACAGACACAGCCATGCTCAGGCCCCAGGTCTTTGCCCTGCATGAGGGCCAGGTTCAGGTAGGGCTTATCTGTTCTGAGCAGCAGGCGATTGATGCAACCCTTAAGAGTCTTTCAGATGAAGACCCCAGAATCGGTACAGTAGCAGACATGTACTGGAACGCAAGGGGAGGGAGCCATACAGATGGCGGCTCCTTTATATTTAACCTTGATGAGATAAAACCCGGTTCAACCGAACGTAAGCTTACATGTGCTGATAAATTCGGTCATGAGATCAGGGCTGAGCAGGAAAAGACGCCCTATCTGCCGGGTCGAGTCTATTACTCAATGGAGGAGGATAACAGGGAAAAGTTCAATGTCTCTAGTTTCTTTGAGCTGCAGCAGCCGGACCTCCTGTTTGAGTATATCAGGGAGGGTATACTGAAATGGGATTATGCTGATCTTATGGATTGCTTTAAAGAGCTGAAAAAATGGTCACGGAAAAATGATGCGCACCTTGGCGTGGCAATAAGCGCGATCACTCAACTGATAGATATGCGTTATCCGACCGGTGACAAAAAACGCAGGTCAATACTCCAGATGCTCAATCATACACTTGAGAACATCTTCAGGTCTCTGCCAAACCTTGAAAACAGGGCCAGGAAAAGCTCCTACAGGCTTATTGACTGGGAAAGCAGGCAATTTTTCAGGGGGCCTGATTATGATGAAAAGGTGCTTGTTATTGATGCAGCCCTTTTCCCGCCGGAAGGGGATGAACGTGACAGCAGGCTTTTAACCGAGGCATATTTCAGGGGGTGGAGAAGGTTTATAGTCTTTGGACTTAAAGGACAGCGGTTTCACGGGTGCGGTCTTGGCCCTGATTCAGGCGGTGTTAAAATAGATATATACGGGAATTCCGGTGACTACCTTGCCTCAGGTATTGACGGGCTCACAATCTGTGTGCATGGAAACGCCCAGGATCAGTTAGGCCAGATAATGAAGTCAGGCAAACTGGTTGTATACGGCCACACAGGTCAGACATTCATGTATGGGGCAAAGGGGGGAGAGGTCTATATTATGGGTAATGCTGCGGGGCGGCCTCTTATAAATGCTGTTGGAAAACCAAGGGTGGTTATAAACGGCACATGCCTCGATTATCTCGCAGAATCATTCATGGCCGGAGATCCCCATTCAGGCGGAGGTTTTGTAATCTTAAACGGGGTGGATTTTGATATGGATGGGAGGGTTGTTCCACTTGAATATCCGTATCCCGGTGCAAACCTCTTTTCTCTGGCATCGGGCGGGGCCATATATATGCGTGACCCTCACCGGACAATAGACGATGAGCAGCTTAATGGAGGCCAGGTCTATGATATCGATGAAAAAGACTGGGAGCTGATCCTTCCCTACCTTGAGGAAAACGAGAGGCTTTTTGGGATATCAGTGGAAGATGATCTTTTGATGGTGGATGGCAGAAAAGTGACTCCGTTTGAGGCATATTGTAAGGTTGCCCCCATGAAACAGTGCCTTATCGAAGAGGATGGCCTTGAGGAGTGGGGAGTTTAATAACAGGGGATTATCTGATAATAATCTGCCCATTAATGCTGTAGGTTAAAACGCAGGATTAATGGGCCTTAAAGGTTGGCAGGCAAAGATAGATATATGAAAAAATCACAGGGCATTTTCGTTTTCTTCACCGGTTCTGATTCTTATGGCCTTTTCAAGTGGTATTACAAATATCTTGCCGTCGCCTATCTGACCGGTATTTGCCGTTTTAATGATAACATTTACAACCTCCTGGACAATGGCAGAATCAACAGCAACCTCAATCTTTATCTTTGGCTGAAAATCTACTGTATATTCAGCGCCCCTGTATATCTCTTTATGTCCTTTCTGGCGGCCAAAACCCTTGACCTCAGAAATAGTCATACCACTTATGCCAAGCGCCAGTATGGCCTCCTTAACCTCTTCAAGTTTAAATGGTTTAATAATTGCCTCAATCTTTTTCATGTTTTATCTCCATTTCTTATCTGTAACAGTCGTTATCGGGGATCAATATCCGCGGCGAAAACAGGGGTTCAATCTATTAGCTGGAATGTATAAATGTCAATAAAATTATTAATACTTATAATTATAAAAAACAGGTACTCTCAATCATGAAAGCCTTATTAGCACTGGAAGATGGCACAATATTTTATGGCCGCTCTTTTACCGGAGAAATTGAAACCACAGGTGAAGTGGTCTTTAATACAAGCATGTCAGGATATCAGGAGATACTGACAGACCCCTCCTATTGCGGACAGATCGTTACCATGACCTATCCGCTCATTGGTAACTATGGAATTAACCCTGAGGATGTTGAATCAGACAGGATACAGGTCAGGGCGCTGGTGGTTAAGGAGTATCAGGCGATGCCCAGTAACTGGCGTTCTGAATCCACATTAAAGGATTATCTTAAGAGGGCAAATATACCCGGTATTGAGGGTGTAGATACAAGGGCGCTTACAAGGCATATCCGCGTAAAGGGGGCTATGAGAGGCGCAATATCTACTACTATTACTGATCCTGATCAGCTTGTCGAGTCAGCCAGAAAGGCCCCTGATATGAGGGGAATGGATCTTGTAAGGTATGTTACATGCAAACAGCCCATGCTCTGGCAAAATGGCAAGCCTGTTGAACTTAAGAGCGGGCTCAATGATTTTACCTGGCCGGAGGGTAATGGCAAATGGAGGGTTATCGCGATAGATTACGGGGTGAAATACAATATATTAAGGTCTCTTGAAAGATGTGACTGTAATATCCTTGTCCTTCCCGCAAATACGGATGCTGAAACAATTAATAAACTAAACCCTGATGGCATCTTTTTAAGCAATGGGCCGGGTGACCCTGCTGCTGTTACCTATGCAATTGATACAATCCGTGAGCAGATCGGTACAAGGCCAATGTTTGGCATATGCCTTGGGCACCAGCTTATAGGGCTTGCGCTTGGCGGAAAGAGCTACAAACTCAAGTTTGGCCACAGGGGGGGGAATCAGCCTGTTAAGGACCTTATAACAGGAAAGGTGGATATCACCTCACAGAATCACGGCTTTTGTGTGGATATGGATTCTCTTAAAGACCCTGATATAGAGATCAGCCATATTAATCTCAATGACAATACTGTTGAGGGGCTGTTTCACAAAAAGATACCCCTGTTTTCTGTGCAGTATCATCCGGAGGCATCGCCCGGCCCCCATGATGCGGATTACCTGTTTGAAAAATTTGTAAAAATGATGGAAAAAACTTATGCCTAAACGAACAGACATAAAAAAGATATTGATTATAGGTTCAGGCCCTATTGTTATTGGTCAGGCCTGCGAATTTGACTACAGCGGCACTCAGGCCTGCAAGGCCCTGATGGAAGAGGGTTATGAGGTTGTGCTTATTAACAGTAACCCTGCAACCATCATGACTGATCCTGAAACAGCACACCGCACATATATTGAACCAATTACGCCTGAGATAGTTATAAAAATCCTTGAGAGAGAAAGACCACAGGCTATCCTTCCTACCCTTGGCGGGCAGACCGGTCTTAACACTGCTGTCAAGGTGGCAGAGACAGGTATACTTGAAAGGCTTGGCATTGAACTGATCGGCGCCTCCATACCCGTCATACAGAAGGCAGAAGACCGTGAAAAGTTCAGGGATGCAATACACAAGATCAATTTAAAGGTGCCTGAGAATGGTATTGTACGCAACATGGAGCAGGCCAGGGAGGTGGCTGAGAGAATAGGCTATCCCCTTATTATAAGGGCAAGCTTTACCCTTGGCGGAATTGGAAGCGGCATTGTCTACAACAAAGAAGAGATGGAGAGCATTGCCAGCGCCGGGCTCGATGCAAGCATGATATCTGAGATCATTATCGAGAAATCCCTTATCGGCTGGAAGGAGTATGAGCTGGAGGTGATGAGGGACTTTAAGGATAATGTTGTTATCATATGCTCCATAGAAAACTTTGATCCTATGGGTGTTCACACGGGTGACAGCATTACTGTCGCCCCTGCCCAGACCCTTACAGACCGTGAATACCAGATGATGCGTGATGCGGCCATAGATATTATCCGTGAAATAGGCGTCCAGACAGGCGGATCAAATATACAGTTTGCCATACACCCAAAAACAGGTGAGATGGTAGTTATTGAGATGAACCCCAGGGTCTCAAGGAGTTCAGCCCTGGCCTCAAAGGCAACCGGCTTTCCTATTGCAAAGATTGCAGCCAAGCTTGCTGTTGGTTACACCCTGGATGAACTTGCCAATGATATCACCCGTGAAACGCGTGCGGCCTTTGAGCCAACTATAGATTACTGTGTTGTAAAGATCCCAAGATGGACATTTGAAAAATTCCCCGGGGCTCAGGATCGTCTCACCACTTCAATGAAATCGGTTGGTGAAACAATGTCCATAGGAAGGACATTTAAGGAGGCTTTACAGAAGGCTATTAGATCCCTTGAGACAGGACGTTTCGGCCTCGGGTCTGATATACCTGGTGAGGAAGAGCAATATGACCTGCATGAGATAGAAGAGGGGCTGATAAACCCCAATTCCAGAAGACTCTTTTTCATCCGTGAGGCATTAAAGAAAGGTCTTTCAATCGAAAGGATAAATGAGCTATCGGCTATTGATCCATGGTTCCTTTTCAACATCAGGCAGATATATGAGATGGAAATGAAACTCAAGGGTATGGCGGATAATAATGTGGATATCATGGATTTTACACCTGAGTTTTTAAAGCAGATTAAGGAATATGGTTTCTCTGATGTCCAGCTCGGTATTATCTTCAATAGAACAGAGGATGAGATAAGGGAGATAAGAAAGCTAAAGAGCATTGAGCCGGTGTATAAACTGGTTGATACATGTGCCGCAGAGTTTGAGGCATATACCCCATATTACTACTCTACCTATGAACAGGAAAACGAGATAAGAAAGACGAATACAAAAAAGGTGATCATACTTGGCGGCGGCCCAAACAGGATAGGGCAGGGCATAGAGTTTGACTACTGCTGCGTGCAGGCCTCATTTGCGTTAAAAGAAATGGGCATTGAAAGTATCATGGTAAACAGCAACCCTGAGACTGTTAGCACAGATTATGATACCTCTGACAAGCTCTATTTTGAGCCCCTTACCAAAGAGGATGTCTTAAATATTATTGATCAGGAAAAACCGGAAGGTGTTATTGTACAGTTCGGGGGGCAGACACCACTTAATATTGCAGTGCCCCTTGCCAATGCCGGTGTGAAAATTCTGGGTACAAGCCCTGACAGTATAGACAGGGCAGAGGACAGGGAAAGATTTCAGATACTCCTTAATAAGCTCAATATTCGTCAGCCCCAAAACGGTATTGCTACAAACAAGGATCAGGCAATAAAGATAGCAGAGGAGATAGGCTACCCTGTGGTTGTAAGGCCATCCTTTGTGCTTGGCGGAAGGGCAATGAGGATTGTATATGACAGGCGTGATCTGCAATATTATATGGAAACAGCCGTAAAGGTATCACCCGGAAAGCCTATATTGATAGATAAGTTTCTTGATCACACAACAGAGATAGATGTTGATGCCATATCAGATGGTGTGGAGACCGTACTGGGCGGTATAATGGAACATATTGAAGAGGCCGGAGTTCACTCAGGTGACAGCGCCTGTGTGCTTCCGGCCATCTCACTCGGCACTGAAATACTGGATCAGATCAGGTCCCATACAAAGGCGATTGCAAAGGAGCTGAATGTTATCGGGCTTATGAATATCCAGTATGCTGTAAAAGATGGAGTCATATATGTGCTTGAGGTCAACCCCCGCGCCTCAAGAACCGTACCCTTTGTGAGCAAGGCCACAGGTGTTTCCCTTGCGAAACTCGCAACAAAGGTGATAATGGGATGCACTTTAAAGGAGCTGGGTTTTACTGAAGAGATCATCCCTGTTCATGTCTCGTGCAAGGAGTCGGTATTCCCATTTACAAGGTTCCAGGGTGTGGACACAATACTTGGCCCTGAGATGAAATCAACCGGAGAGGTAATGGGTATAGACACCACATTTGAAATGGCCTTTGCAAAATCTCAGCTTGCAGCGGGTCAGAAGCTCCCCCTTTCAGGCACAGTATTTGTGAGCGTAAAGGATTCGGATAAAAAGGATGTGTTAAGGTCTGTGGCCATTCTCAGCCAGACCGGATTTAACATCGTTGCCACAAGGGGCACAGCGGCATATCTGAGGGAGAATGGCATCCCGGTAAAGGATGTAAACAAGGTAAGTGAAGGCAGGCCCCATATTGTGGATATGATAAAAAACGGTGAGATCAGCCTTGTCATTAATACCACCAACAATAAAAAGGCTATTTCAGAGTCTTTCCCAATAAGAAGAAGCGCACTTGTGCTTGGAATACCATATACAACAACAATCGCAGGGGCAGGCGCTACTGCGCTTGCAATTAAAAAGATGGTTGAAGGCAGGATCGATGTTAAGACCATCCAGGAGTATCATAATTTTTAGTAAAGAGCTTAAAATGGAATGCTATTGTAATCAGATAAAAGAGATGACTGACAGGCCAAAGGATGAATGCGGCATATTTGCCATTTATCACCATGAAGATGCAGCGAAGTTGACCTATTTCGGTCTTTATGCACAGCAGCACCGTGGGCAGGAGAGCGCCGGAATAGTGGTGTCAGACGGCGAAAATATTGTTGAGCATAAGGCTATGGGCCTGGTGCCTGATATATTTAATGACAAGATACTTAATGAACTGAAAGGTAATATTGCCCTCGGACATGTGAGGTATTCCACAACAGGCTCTTCACTTCTGGCAAACGCACAGCCATTCAGGATAAAGCATGGCGGTAAGTGTATTGCAATGGCACATAATGGAAATCTGGTTAACGCATTCAGCATTCGTAAGGAGCTTGAAGATAGCGGGTCAATTTTTCAGACCAGTATGGACAGTGAGGTGGTGCTTCACCTTGTAGCAAGATCCATGAAAAAGGGACTTGAAAAGGCATTGATTGATACCATGAGCAGAATAAAAGGGGCCTATTCACTGGTACTTATGACAGAGGATACGCTCATTGCCGTGCGCGACCCCAATGGATTCAGGCCCCTGTGCCTTGCAAGGCTGAATGGGGGCTATGTTATTGCATCCGAGACCTGCGCCCTTGATCTGGTGCAGGCAGAATATATAAGGGATGTTGAACCTGGAGAGATAATCATCATCAACCAAGAGGGGTTAAGGAGCATAAAAGCCATTGCCCCTCAAAGAAAGGCTCACTGTATCTTTGAGCTTATATATTTTGCACGGCCTGACAGCTCTGTCTTTGGCCAGAATGTATATATGTTCCGGAAAAAACAGGGGCAGCTTATGGCAGAGGAGTTTCATGTGGATGCTGACCTTGTAATGCCCTTTCCTGATTCAGGCAACTATGCGGCTATAGGTTTTGCACAGGCATCAACGATCCCTCTTGAAATGGGTGTTATAAGAAACCACTACATTGGCAGGACATTTATCCAGCCCTCACAGACCATGCGGGACTTTGGGGTCAAGGTTAAGCTTAACCCTGTAAAGGAACTGTTCAAGGGTAAACGTATATTAATAATAGAGGATTCAATTATCAGGGGAACAACATCAAAAACCAGGATAGAGACCCTGCGTAATATTGGGGCAAAGGAGATACACATGCTTGTCTCATGCCCACCCCACAGGTTTCCATGCCACTATGGAATAGATTTTTCAACAAAGGGAGAGCTTATAGCAGCACAGAAGTCTGTTGATGAGATAAGAGATTTTATAGGGCTGGATAGTTTAGGCTACCTGAGCATTGAAAACCTTGTAAAGGCTACACATATACCAAGACAAGACCTTTGCCTAGCCTGTTTTGATGGCAATTACCCTGTGCCTGTTGATGAAGCAGCAGCAGGTAAGTTTTCACTGGAATAATAAATGTTGAGACAAGGCATTCCTTGTCTCAACTGTTCATCAATGGTGATACCTGATTGCATAATAGATCACATAGAGCCATGAAAACAGCCCGTGTATAACCGCCCATATAATAGACTTGTTCACAGACCATGAAATAGCAATAGCGAGGGCTGAACCGAATGTAATACCTGTTTTTGTAACCTCTGTTTTAGTCGACATCGGTCTCTCCTTTGATCATCCCCATATAATAGTTTGAAACCCTTTTGCGAAGAGGTTCATCATCCTTGACCAGTTCAAGTGCCTTATCGAGATTTTTCCTTGCGAGAGTACTGCTTTTAAAACCTTCCCACTCTATCTGTGCCTTTAAGAAAATTGCCTCTGGGAAATCAGGTATCTTTTCAAGTACCTCGTTGATAATTACAAGCGCTTCACTGTATTTCCCCATTGACTTGCTGAACCGTGCCTTTGAAAGATCAGCAGTATATTGATCTGTTAACGGTATCTTTTTGTTTGACCACCCTGTCAATAATGCAAAAAGACCTGTCCCGAGTTTTTCCACTATCAGGGCATATATTATGGAAAGGGGAATGCAGCATAATATGAATATGATCAGGTGATCAAAGGTGAAAAGCCTTTCACCCACAACGGTGTAAATAATAAATAAGGCAGCAGCGCACAATAAGAAGCAAAATATTACCCTGAATAAAAAAGAACGATCTCTGGCTTTGTTTGGTTTGATGCTAAATTTTACCATCTTTTGCCCCCTTCTTAACGGGAAATAAATAATGTGCCTGATATATTATTATTGTCCCGGTCTGTAAATAAAAATATATCATCCAGACTATCACTATTCAGATCCACAGCTGCAATACCCTGCTCAGCTGCCTTTGTATCCTTATGGGGATTATTAAGGTAGGGTAACAGCTCTATCTTAAAAACAGGCTGTTTATCTTTCAGTTCGAGCAGATTAAAATTGCCTAGTTCCGGCAGATTTTTCATCATCTTTTCCATATCTATTACATAATGATCTTCATTTATCACAAATCCCAGGCGATTCATAAGATCAATAATCTCATTAAACTGCTTCTCGCTTAACTGATCAATATTTCTGCTGTCATTTAACCTGAAACCCTGGATAGTGTTGTCTCTGAGCACCAGGCGATCATTTTTTTTATTCTCAGTTTTACCCAGGTTTGCAGGCACAACAGTAATATTTGAAGGGTTTTGCTCCCTGTTATCCAAATCATTAAAAAAAGAAAACAATTTAAGTGCAGATGGCATTTTTACAGTAAGGGTAATCTTGCGGCCTGGCCGTTTTTCAAATTCTTTACCCAGATTTTTATAGATAAAAAAATCAACATCTAGATCCTTTGAAAAGACAAACCACTGAAAGATATCACCAACAGAAATATCCGGTAACCGGATCAGGACAAGATCCTTTGGCCTGGTTTCATCCTGGTTATCACTTAGAAATGTGGCAAGCGCATCCTTTCCGGAGCTGTTTTTTGCCTTGTCCCTGGTTACCGCAGCAAATGCAACAAGCACATTCCCGCTTGATTTCAGTATCTGTCTGGGTTTTTCAAGATCAATACCCATAGATGTACCGTTGAACACAGTAATTTTACCATTATCAAGCAGCAGCAGATCCTCTATCTTGTCGCCATCCAGGTCCTGCATATACTGCTGAGGGCCTATTGGAAGGGCACTCAGGATATTGGAAAAATCCAAGGTGTCCAGGTTAAATTTCTTAGGAGGGGCTGTCATGGTGGTTAAATCATACCTGAAGCTCGGGTCAGATGGGAAACCTCCATCCGGTAGACCAAGAAAAATCTCTGTCAGTTTATCAACAGTAGAGATCAGGTCATTTCGCCCGTCATTGTTGATATCACGAATATTCATGGACGGTATGGAGATGCTTTGACCGACATTGCCTGCAATATTTGATTGCACTGATAATATAGACGCCATGTTCATACTGGTATTTATGAAGGTATTGTTATGATAATCGCCATTTTCATCCTGCAGGTAGATATGAAGTTTGCCATTCCCTGGCAGGATTATATCGTTCAAGCCATCAGAATTGATATCTCTTATAAAATTTAAAGGGTAGGCCCCTTTTGGCAAATAGCCCGGCAGATTATCAATAAGCGTTGATGGCTCACCAACAGAGTCTCTCTTAAAAGGCCATGCCATTACAGATTTCCCCTCAATGATTACCATAAGCCTTTTGGACCTGTCTGTGTCATCGGCCTTTTTTGCTGCCTTATAATCAATATCCCAGCCAACAGCATTGCCTGGCATATCAATAGAGATGTCAGGTCTGCTGAAATTAAAGACCTTTGAAATATCATCATCCTTTTTTTGAAAATAAATGGAGATACTTGATTCCTTTGAACATAAAAGGTCTTTTAAACCATCACCATCCATGTCGATTGGAATTATGTGCTCCTTTATGTTTAATATAGTGAATGGTGCTCCACTAAAGTTGAACTCATCTTTAACTGTTTCAGCAATGGCTGTACATACCCATGCCAGCTGCAGTGTCAGCAAAAAAGAGATAAGTCTGCACGCCATTTTCCGGTTATATGTAGATACAGGTCTCATTTCAGCGCTCCTTTCCGGGAGAGTATCAGGGATAAACCTTGCTGATGTTCAAGTATTATATCTGTCCGGTTATCCTGATTTAGCCTGACCAGTGTTTTACCGGTGATAAAATGTACCGGTGTAAAATAAAAAAAAGGTTCAGCTTCCAGTTTTAAATCCCTGTTTATCCTGTTTGCTGTCAGCGCCCCGTTATTATCAATTGAAATTACATCATTGACCCCGTCACCGTCAAAATCACCTGAAAATGATCTCTCTCCTGTAAGGGCTTTAAAATTGGTGGCAGTAAAATTTTCTTCATATGTGAAGGCGGGTGTTCTATCAAATAGTGTCTTTTCTTCTCCCATCTTTCTGCCCTTGAAAATTAAAAGCCTTCGTTCAACGCTTCCGCTTGAGACCGCTTTTACAGGGGAGGCGGAATAGGCGTTTATAATCAACTCAGGGTAACCATCCAGGTTAAGATCAATGGCCTCAAAATCAGATAAAATACTGGTCAGCTTTATTATATGGTCTGGGTTATCAAAGACAAATCTGCCCTCCTTATTAAGAAAGATATAAAGGGTTGAATTGAGCCCATTCATTTTGACAGTGATGATATCCATCAGACGATCACCATTGACCTCCATCATCTTGATGGTGTCATAAAGGGTTAACTCCCCCTGCCATCTGGGGGCAAAAGGTAATTCATCTGTTTTTGACTGGTAGACAATGTTAACTCTTTTTGTATTTTTATTATCAGATTCTATGTCATCCAGATAAATAAAATCATGGAGTTCGTCAGAGTTAAACCTTCCGGTAGAAACCCCTGGTATCCAATTCCTTGAATTCAGTATTGGAGGGTGAACAGGATTTTTTAAGGTCTCTGGTTGTAATTTGGTGATAAGCAGGTTCGCATATAGAGCCTGACCTCCAGCAGATACTCCGGCAGGCCCAATAGAAAGGTTATTCTGTCCCTGCTTGCTTTTCTTTAGAATGATCTTCGCCTCTGGCAGCATAAAGGGTTTACTGAACCCTTCATCAGGTTGACCTTTAAACAGAAAATAATTTTTTTGACCGGGAATCAATATATCTACAAGGCTGTCACTATTGAGGTCAGACAGGGCGCCTAGAAAATCAATGGCCTTTTTGTCAGGTACACTCTTTATCAGTTCAAACTCAAACAGTTTTTTAAGGTTACCGGAATAACCCTCTTTTGCACATGACAGGCTGTAACAGGCTGATCCTGTAAATAAAAGGAATTCACTTCCCGGATCAGTGCGCAGGTCAGCTAATGCAAAGGCGACAATATCCTTTTTTATTTCGATCCTGCGCCATGGTGCGCCTGAAAAATTTCCACTGGTTTCCTGTGTATATATCAAAAATTCCCGTCCGTTTGCCTCAGACCATGTGGCAATTATAATATCCTGTAACCCGTCTCCATTCATATCCCCGTTCCAGTAACCCTGCCTGTTATCACCGGTATCAATTTCAGATGAGACAAAATCTACTGAGGCCAGGCTGCTGTTTGCATGAATGAAAAATAACATGAGCAACAGTATCATCATATGCAGGGACGGGTATTGTCGAAGATCCCGATTCGCTATTACGGGTGCGAGCCTGCCGTAAGCAATATTGCAAAAGGTATGCATAATAGATTTCCTTTTTAATTTTTTGAACTATTTGTTTTATCAACCAGTTCGCCGCGATTTGAAGACTGAAACCGGATAAATTTTAATAAGCTGTAGTTTCGTTCTCCTTCATCCCGTTCATATGAGAAAAGGGATATAATCCAGAAATTAAGTATCGAAAACCTTTCTTTATCAGGGTTGAGCTTTGCCTCATACATAAAGAGAGGCCAAACATTAAACCTGCTCAACCGCCTGCCCGGATTCCAGAGGATTACCTTTTTAGTTGAAGGTTCAGACCTGTTACCAGCCTCTTTATCCAGTATGGATAGCGTTACCTCCTGACCATACTGATAATTTTCAGTCAATCTGTTTATCAGCCCCTGGGCAGATTCAACAGGCACATTATCAATAGAGACAACAGCATCACCCACCTCAATCCCTGCCTTTATCAAGGGGCTGTCAGGCCACAGCTGTGCAATTCTTGCCACTGCAATATTCTTATTTATGTCACTACCCATCTGAACCAGTTCTGTACGATAGCCTGCGCGGGTTTTAAGGGGTTCCGCCCTGTATCTTTCCTTTGGTTCAGCCATTTTTGTACTCTTTGGTGCCCCTATTGTTGTTTCAAATACAGTTGTATCTCTTCTGACCTCAAAAACATATTGATCGGCCTTGCCGGTTTCACAAATAGTGGCAACAGTATCAGGGTGGTTGGTCTTGATATCATTAATGGAGAGGATGATATCACCCCTTTTAAGACCTCCCATCTCTGCTGCACCTGATGGTATTATTGAGCGGATTCGGACGCCGGGCAGCACCTCAAGGTTATCCAGTGTATCACTCTCATTACCTTCCACCTCCATGCCAAAATCCGGGCCTTTGTCTGAATCCTGCGTCAGTTGCATGTTTTCAGGGGATAAATTTATATGGGGCGCAATGCTTTTCGGGGTGTAGGATGCACAACTGTTAAAGAATAAAAAACCGGTGCATAACAAGAAACAACATATAACAGATATTAATGGATTTTTCATAAGCTTCTCCTGTTTATGATTATGAGGCTGATTATTAATAAAATTATGGCCTCCGGTATAGGAACCCAGAGATTCAACTGGTGTATCCGGTCGTCTACCAGCACATCCGAATAGCCGCTGACTATGCGCTGAACATCCTTAAGATATGAGTGATCATTGAGCGCGGGTTGAAAGCTGCTGAAAATAAAATATGTGAACCTGCCAAATAGAGATTTAAATATATCAAGCAGTAAACCGGCGCCTATTGCAAGGCTTACAGCCTGAATAGCTGACCGGGCCAGTACAGAAAAAATAAGGCCAAAGCCAAGGCATGCGGGGATGGGTAAAAGGGCAAGTTTTAATCCAAGAAAAATCTCTTTTTTTATCTCATCCACACAAATTATCTGGTATCCATCTTCTATGACCGGCCCCAGTTCCCAGAAAAGGCCTGCCGTGAGCCATGTACACAGAATAGTAATCAGTATTGATACGAAGGCCATTAGACAGAGAACAAGATACTTAGCGATAACAATCTCACTGCGGCTGATACTCTTTACAATGCTGTGTCTTGTAATGCCCCTTTCATTATCAATAGCAAATATATATGCAGAAAACCCGAGTAAAAGAAGGCAGGCAACTGTAATACCTGTTGAGAGTCCGTCTACCATGTAGCCATAACCGGTGACAGATGACTCAACATTGCTGTTAACCGAACTCATCACCTGTGTGCCAATGCCCTGCAACCTTACCATGCACATCTTTAGTATAGCGGCAACAACCGGTATGATTATAAGCAGCAATGATGTCCGGCTTCTTATAAGGACAAAACATTCTGATTTAAGAGCGGTTAATATGCCATTAAGGCGGATTGATTCAGCCATTTATGTTACTCCCTGTGACCTTTCTGAATAGTGAATCCAGTGATGGTCGCATGCGGATTAGTTCATGGACATCTACTCCCTGAATATTCAGCTCCCTGTTTAATTGGGCAGTATTAATGCCATCCAGCTCAACCAGTATGCCGTCATTTAAGTGGTTGTTGCAGATTGTAACACCCGGTATATTTGACAGGATATTTAATATGTTATTTCCACCATTCGTGTGCAAAAGGGCGCGTGTATGTTCCAGGGTAAAAAGGGCTTCAGACTTTATTGACATGACTATTTGCCCCCTGTGCAGGATAGAAACATGAGTACAAATCCTTTCAAGATATGGTAGCTGGTGGCTGGCAAGCAAAAAGGTAATGTCATCCTTACGATTAAGTTCTTTGATTAACTGGAGCAGGTCATCAACACCACCGGCATCCAGGCTGCTAAAGGGTTCATCAAGGATTATAAATTCAGGTCTGCGAATCAGGGCCTGCGCTATGGAGGCACGGCGGCGGTTACCAAGAGACAGGTGTTTTACTTTATAGTCCCGGTATCTGGATATATTAAGTTTCTCTTCAACCTCTTCCGGGGAAGCGGTATTTTTATTACCACAGGTTATAGAGGCATATTTAAGCGCCTGATGTACTGTGAGGCTGGGGTGAATGCAGGGTGAATCAAAAACAACAGCAAGCCTTCCATGGGTTGTATGCAGCTTTGAGGGCTGGCAATCAAGTATCTGTATAGAGCCTGAGTTAAATGACTTTAACCCCAGAACACACTCTATTGTTGTGGTTTTTCCAGCGCCATTGAGGCCAACAAGTCCGTGTATCTCTCCCTGGTTAACCAGTAGATTCAAACCATTCAATACGCTGTTTTTACCATAATTTTTGTGTAAATCATGCACTGCGAGCAAGGTACTGTTACTGTTTTCCATAATCATCTTTAATAAAATATGGTCAGAACTTTCTTCTGCTTGAAGACATCAATTTGTAAAACGATAAGACTATTATTGATAATTCTGTAATGCTATTTTTAAAAGGCTGTAATAGCAATACTATAACTTACATCTGTTATCAATTTTATTCTTGGACAATCAAAATAGGTTTTTGTTCAAAATATTTTAATTTATTTTATTATTCGACCCATCCAAATTTATGCAGGGAGACTTTAGCATCCCTTCAAATCAGTTTTTAGCACAATGTTGTATATCTTATTTGAATTGTCCTTTAACCTGCTATACGCAGCAGAGATCGAAAAAATTCCCATGAAATAAATAATTATTAAAAAAATATGATTATCAAGATGTTTAAAAATACTGGGATTTATTACCGGCATTATTTGGGGGGAAACTTAAAAAATAACAGATACAATAACGCCATGAAAACATACTGTGGATAATTGCCCATAAAATCGATTTATTCATTGATAATGAAATGGCAATCGTAATAATAATGATAAGCGCATTACTGAACGCACCACGTGATTTGCTGAACCTTGCTTTTGAAATATCTGCAGAATATGTTTCCCGCGCCGGGACCTTTCTGTCAGACCATCCTGTCAACAATCCAAAAAGACCTGTCACGAGTTTTTCCACTAAAATGGCATATAGAATAGAAAGAGGAATACAACATATTACAAATATGATCAGGTGATCAAAGGTGAAAAGCTGTCCGCCTACAGCAGCGTAAATAAAAAAAAGGGCAGCTGTACACCATAAAAAACAGAATAAAAACCTGTAAAAAATGATCTCTCTTTTGCTTTGTTTGGTGTGATTTGAATTTTTGTCATATCATGAATTACCTTTCATATGCTACTTTCATATCGTCCAGCATGGGCGTGAAATTATGGGGCGAAACTCCCCTGTACATGAATCCGGTTAATATGTTTAATTTTATTGAGCATATTAACAGAAGTACTAGCCGACGGCAAGGGCATCTTCGTTAGGGGTTGTCTGAAGCCCGTCTACGCTAAAGCTACGCCGGGCTAATGAGAAGTCAGGCATACACCTGTCCTGCCATAGTTCGGAGAGCGAAGGCGGAAGGCCCAGTCTCCGAGTAGGGAGGGTTAAATTCTCCCCTTTACCCGATTATAAGTCTTTGTTTATTTTAGCTGTTACGAATTTTAGTAGGCATCATAAAAAATGTAACCAAATAAATTAATATTCCTAATCCGCTTATAAAAAAAAGGACTACAAATCCGATTCTGAATAGTAGTGGATCTTTTTCAAAATATTCTCCCAGACCTTCACAAACCCCGCCTATTTGTAATATGCCAGGTGTTTTGATTTTATACATTCTTTTTTTCTCCATTTTTCCTCCTTTTTAATTTTTGCTTAAAATATTATTTTCATATTAACTACTGATTTGGCTGACAAAATTTACTCCTGAATTTATTGCTTAACATTAGAATGTATTTTTCGACCATATCCAGGTTTAGCGATGACGTAATTTATTCATTATCAACGGTGTAAGTGCGACCGGTAAAAATGGCAGTGTGGCTGCACTGATCAGTATTATGACATGACTTAAACTCAGGTTCGGTAAACCTTTACCTGACCAGTGATTGAAAAACCACCATGGAAAGGCCCATAAAGAAACTACTACTATTGGAAAAACAAGGGCTGAAATTAATAATGTGGCAGTCGTAATGAGGTGTAGCCGCCATGCGACATAGTAACTAATCAGCACGACCAGAGGAAGAGAGAAGATTAAAACCTTCCACACCCATGTTGATGCAACATCTCCGATTATGATAGTTAGAAGCCAGGAGGAGAAAAATGCTGCACCACCTATGAAAGATAAAAACATTCCCAGACGAAGCATTGTCCAATAAATGATAAAGAAGCCATATAAACCAAAGATAGTCATGGATATGATTTCAAGCGTCGATTTATATTCATAGGTCCATTTTACAGGTGATATTAGATAAGTATAGGACAATTGGGCAGGAAAATAATCATATTCATACAATACTATTGCCAATGTAACCAGCATGATGATTGCAATTACATACAAAAGTGACCGCATCAAGGTGTACAGCTGAGCGATAGCTAAACTCTGAGTATGTACAGGTCTTCTCATCCAAAAGGTTGATGCACCGGAAACGTGGTTCCGGTGATCTAAACCAAAGATAAGGAAATTCGAAACAAAGGCTGTGCACACAGTTATTATGAATATAACCGGAATTGCCTGAGAAAGCAGTTGTGGTTTTTCAAGAAAAAATTTCCACAAAATAAGTAATATTCCGATGGCGCAAAGGGTAGAAAGAGGAAATATGTGACCCTTTTGACGTGATTCGAACCATATCTGGGCATGCATGGCTGATGTGAATGGCTTTGATGGCTTCCTGCGTAATATACCTAAAAGAGAGTCTACCCATTGCAGGCTGCTTGACCATGTGTAGTTCCGATGTACCGAAACACCCCAAAAAGAAATCACGATGGAAATAAGAATTATCAGAAATAGGGTGTTGGTATTCACTGACAAATTGTAATAGCCTGCGAAGAAAAGAAGAAAGCACACATAAATTCCTGTAATAATAGGAACCAGACATAAAAAACGTGCTCCTGGTCTAAGTAACCATGATAACCAGGATAATGTCTGCATCACAATGTATACCGTAACAAACCATAATAATTGAGTCCAGGTATAACTAATCTGATCAGAAAACAGCTTCTCAAAACCAAAGAGTATTAGAGACTGGATTGCTACAGCGACCATACCATAACCCATGTATACACAAAAAAGGGTTGATGTGCGGATAGGGTATCGAAATAGGCGTTTTGGGAATGAGAAATCGAGCTCCCTGGATTCGCAATGACCTGCAAGTAACACGATTGTAAGTAATAAAAAGCCAAGATACGAAAAGGTTTTTGAAATAGGAACAACCTTTTCCTGACTTATATAACCCGTCAAATACATGATCTGCCCGCTGAGAGCTAATAGCGATCCTGAGATCAGCGCCCAGCGGGTTCTTTTCCAGCGTTCCCATAGAAGGGCTTTAATGATGGTAATCATAACTTGACCTCCTTTGGTATAGGCCTGTCAACCCCGGCATATGCAATAAAGATATCTTCAAGTGAAGGGGGTGTATCATGAAATATTTCACAACCCATGTTTAATATTTTTGAATTAATTATATCCATATCTCCATTACAGAGTATTGTCCATTCCCGTCCTTTACCTTTAATTGAAATTGCGCCCTCTATCTCTGGTTTGTCTGGTTGTGATTCCGGGAATCTTAATGTTATTGAATGATGTTTTGCTTTAATACTTTCAAGTGAATCGTTAATAACTATATTACCTTCATGGATGATGGCTACATCATCGGCAACACGTTCCACTTCATCGAGGAGATGAGAGGAAAATAGAACTGTACGTCCTTCATCTGCAATAGTCCTGATAATTGCTGTAAGAATATCTCTTCGCACTATAGGGTCCAATCCTGAAGATGGTTCATCAAGAAGCAGCAGGGGAGGGCGGTATGCAAGCGCTGTAAGGAGCGCAGCCTGGGCCTTCTGGCCCCGAGAAAGCTGTTTGATTTTGGCTGATGGATCGAGCCTGAATACTTTAAGGAGTTCTTCAGCATATGTAACATCCCAATCCGGATAGAATGCCCTTGTATAATTCATGAGCTCATCCACGCGCATCCAGTGGGGTATATCTCGATCTTCAGACAGGTAACCGATTTTGCTCAGGGCACTAACAGGATCTTTAACCGGATCAATACCAAATACTTTGACTGATCCCTGTTGGGCCTTGAGTAAACCCATAATATGTTTGATGAGTGTTGTTTTACCTGCGCCATTCTCTCCCACAAGGCCTAATACCCTGCCTTGTGTTGCTGTCAGATTTATATTATTCAAGGCAACCTTTTTACCAAATCTTCTTGTAAGTCCTTTTACTTCGATGGGTTGTGCGTCATATCTATAATCAGAATCAGTCATTTTTATTTTTCCCCTTTTCGGCAGATTTAAAAAGATGATTTTTTTGTCTTATAATTTCAATCAGTTCTTCAATTTTAAAATCCAGTTGGTTTGCCTCTACCAGCAATCCCTCTATAAGCTTGCTTATTATCTGTAAACGTTCTGAGTAATCCAGGGGCGAACTTTTTTCTGCTACACGGGTGCCTGAGCCCTGTCTTGAAACAAATATGCCTTCTACCTCAAGTTCCTTATAGGCCCTCGCAACTGTGTTGGGGTTGATAATCAGTTGTTCCGCAAGCACACGGATAGGCGGGACGATCTCACCAGGAGTAAGCCGCCCTGATGCAACCATGTGCTTTATCTGTGTGACGATCTGTTGAAAAATTGGTACACCGTCTTTTGTAGAGATATGTATCTGCATCCCCGGATTTTCCTTTAAAAGGTAAATTGTATTAAGAGATTAATGCAATTGTATTAATGTGTCAATACAATTATTTTATTTAAAATGATAAATTTCTCTTGACCCTCACGTTACGTTATACTGTAGCATCTCTTTTCAGTGGAGGAGATTATGAAGGTTTATACTGTAAGCAGGCTTGCAAAACTGGCAGGTGTGAGTGTGCGCACACTTCACCATTATGATGAGATAGGGCTATTAAAACCATCCTTTCGCAGTGACTCCGGTTATAGAGAGTATCAGCGTGAGGACCTTTTACGTTTGCAGCAGATACTGTTTTACAGGGAACTGGATTTTTCATTAACAGAAATCAGGGACATCCTTGATGATCCTGATTATGATGAGGTCCAGGCACTTGTGAAACACAGGCAGACTATTGAAGAACGTATTGGACGGCTTTCAAATCTCCTTGCGACCATTGATAAAACAATAAAACATTATAAGGAGGAGACTATGACTCTCACAGATGAAGAACTGTATGAAGGTTTCAGTAAAGAAAAGATAGAAAGATATAAAAAAGAGGTAGATGAAAAGTATGATCCTGAACTGGTCAAGACCAGCAGGGAGCGCATGAGCAAAATGAGCAGGCGTGAATGGCATGAGACAAAGGATGAAGGTGATAAAATCTCAAAGGATCTGGCTGAGCTTATGGGTAAGGCATCTCCTGATTCAAAGGAGGTTCAGGCCATTATAAAACAGCATCATGCATGGATTGAAAAATTCTATCCTGCAAATGCTGAGACCTATAAAGGGCTTGGAAAGACCTATGTTGAAAACCCGGAATTCAAGGCGTTTTATGACAAATACAAAACCGGTCTTGCAGATTTTTTATGTGCAGCTATGGAATATTATGCTGATAACCAATTAGGCTAAAATAAGATAAATTAAATTAACTTTGACAACACGCAATATATGTGTTACACGTAATATCGTGTAACACATATCGGGGGATTTTATGAAACAAAATATTACTCTGAGTGTAGATAAAGAAATACTCAGAAAGAGTAAAATTATTGCTGCCAAAAAAGATATGTCTGTAAGTAAAATGCTTGGAGATATTCTTAAAGAGCTGGCTGACAGAGAGGATAAATATTTAGCTGCACAAAAGAAGGCTATTAAAAATCTTGAAAGCGGATTTAACCTTGGCGGTAAAAAGACATGGTCAAGAGAGGAACTTTATGAGCGATAAGGTTTTTGTTGATACCAACATCCTTATATATGCGCATGACCTGGACGCTGGAGAAAAATATAAAATAGCTAATGAGCTGGTTTTAGAATTATGGGAATCAAGAAGAGCGGTTATCAGCACTCAGGTGTTGCAGGAGTTTTATGTCACCCTTACAAAAAAGATTTTAAAGCCATTAACCGGTAACATTGCAGCGGGAATTATCTCAAGTTATTTGAACTGGGAGGTTATTATAAATAAACCCGAAAACATATTACTTGCCACAGAAATAGAATCTCGTTATCAGATATCCTTTTGGGATGCTTTAATAGTATCAGCAGCCTATGAAGGAAATGTAAAAACAATTATAACTGAAGATCTCAATCACGGCCAGTATATGGAAGGTATAAAAATAATGAATCCATTTTTAGATGGGCATTGTTAACTGCTAGCCTGATTTCTGGATAATACCCATCCAAAAACTGTTATTCATAGTTTTGCATATAGACAGCCGTCCTATCACATAATCATTAACTAAAAAATATAAGTTTTAATTTTTCATATAGGAAATAGAATATTATTTATAATGCTAAATTGATTTACCAGTTCGGGGGTTATTTACCGATGAAAACCATTACTCTTATAGATCACCCGGAGGGTGGTCGTTTCTGTGAAGTTTTCAGGTCAGCCAGGATTGTCACCACGCATAAAGGTGACAGGCGATCTGCACTTACCCATATCTATTTTTCACTTAATCCGGGTGAGGTAAGCAGGTTTCACAGGGTAGCGTCAGATGAGGTTTGGAATCTTTATCAGGGTAAAGGGGGCAACCTTTATATATGGGATGGGTCAGATAACTCTCCAGAGCACATGATTCTTTCAGCGGAAAATAATAATTTCTGTCATATGGTAACAGCCGGTTTATGGCAGGCAGCAGAGCCTTTATCAGATACTGTCCTTGTGGGCTGTTCTGTTGCGCCAGGGTTTGAATATCAGGATTTCTCGCTAATGTGTGTAGAATCAGATGAGGCAAAGAGGCTCGTCTCATTAACTCCTGATATGAAAAAATTTCTGTAGAGAAGAAGAAATGTTACGCCTCCTTATGATAATAATATTCGTTCTGATCATACCGGGATGCAACAATGAGGTTCAAAAGCTTAAGGACTTTGAAAGCGATGGATGCACACTTTTCCCGGACAATTCACCCATCGATAAATCAGACTGGTGTGAATGCTGTTTTGAACATGATATTGCCTACTGGAAGGGTGGAACTAAGGATGAACGATTAAAGGCAGATAAAGCACTTCGTGAGTGTGTAAAGGAGAAAACAGGGAATGAAAATCTGGCAAATGTCATCTATCAGGGTGTTCGATCCGGAGGAAGCCCTTATTTTTATAACTGGTACAGATGGGGTTATGGCTGGGGTTATGAACGAAAATATAATAAGTTGACAGCAAAAGAAAAGAAAGAGGTGGAAAATAAATTAAAGGAATATTTTTCACGTAACATTGTTCATCCATGCAGTTGATATTAATAATGCATCGAAAAATTATCAATAATCATTTTTAACAATTTAGAATTGTGATCTTGTTTTCGTCATTCCAGCGAAGGCGGGAATCTATAAAGGTAAATAAAAACTTAAAACAACTGGATACCCGCCTGCGCGGGTATGACGGATTAATCGTGATTAATTTATTTGTTTTATAACTGACAGGAATTTTTATATTAATATGGAATTTCCATAACAATGGATAAAAACCTCTCAGACATTGAACTCATTAAGCTTGCCAATAAAGGCGAAGAATCTGCCATGAACACCCTTTATTATCGTTACAGAGAATGGGTTTACGGGCTTGCATTCAGGCTATGTGGTAATAAAGAGGATGCTTTAGATGTATTGCAGGAGGTATTTATATACTTCTTTAACAAATTCCCCGGGTTTGAGTTACGAAGCGTCCTTAAGACCTTTTTATATCCTGTAGTAAAAAACACTGCTATCAGCCAAATCCGAAAAAAAAGAAAGGTTGTTCCCCTTGATGAATCATATGCCCAAAGCATCCCGGATGAAAGTATTGACCGGGATGCCGGGCTCAGGGATCTCTCTGAGTATATGGAAGGATTCTCAAGGGAAGATAAGGAACTTGTGTTCCTCAGATTTTATGATGAGTTGCAGCTTACTGAGATTTCTGAGGTATTCAAGGTCCCGGTAGGAACAGTTAAGTCCCGTTTAAACAGGCTGTTAGGGCGGTTAAGGGAAAAAGTTAATAAATGATAATCAGGGTTCAAGGGTTCGAGGGTTCCAGGGGTCAAGTAAAAGCTTTTAAAAATCACTTGAATCCTTGAATTCTTTCTCCCAAATAATTCTCCCCCCTATTGTAAGCTACTGTGGAGGATAGGTGGAGAAAAGAACAAAAAATAAAAAATTATGGAACCTTTTTGGGGTTTAATGCGCTTAACCATTCAAAGGGTAAAAAAATGACAGATGAAAAGAATAATAAAAATGAAGAATTATTTCTTGCTGATCTGGAAGCTCAGAGGACCGGTGAGGAAAATGGTTCTTCAATACAACCTGATGAGCAGGCCGCTGATGATCTGAAAAATATATCTGGGCTGTTCAAGGCAGCAAGGCCTGATCCGGATGATATATCAGAGTCAGTTGATAATGCTGTGCTGGGATATATAAGAGAGAAAAGCAGGGAGATCAGGAGAGATCGTAAAGTTGTCCATTTATTCCCGCGTTATAAATGGGCTGCAGCAGCCGTTATGGGAGTTCTTGTATGCGTAGTGTCAATCAATCTACTCTATGAAAAAGATAAAACTGCAGAAAAAATCCTGAGCAAAAATATTACAACAGTACCAGCAGTATTATCTGTGAAAAAGGATGGAAAAGAATATTTTGCAGTTAACAACAACCAGTCTGCAAGGATAAAGCCCGCAATTGGTGAGTTAAAGCAGGATAAACCAGTCCTGAAGATGGTCAGTGCAGAAACCCATGTTAAAAAATCTATAAAAGAAAAACTTGATTCCATGCCTGCTCCATCAGCAAAAGACATTGATGGAAACGGCAGGATAGACATCATTGATGCCTATTTATTGAATCAAAAAATATCAAACGGAACTGTCACTTCTAAAGAACTGGACATGAACAGGGATGGATTGATCAATAATGAGGACATAGAAGATATAGCATACACAGCAGTATCCCTGAAAAGGAGTGAGGTATGATGAGGATATTTTTACTCATAATATCATTAAATTTTATTATATCTTCTTCTGCCTTTGCCGAAAGTCCGGAGGAAGCAGACTGTAAAGGAAAAATTAGTTTCAGTACTGCTGAGGTATATGTTGACAGTAATAAAGATGCACTTACAGCATATCAGATTGATATCAGGTACGACAAAGAAAAGATAAGGATAGTGGGCCTTGAGGGAGGAGCAGACGGATTTAATAAGCCACCATTTTATGATCAGGCGGGACTTGAAGGCGGGCATATAATTATAGCTGCCTTTGTAAGTGATGATATACAGGCTAAAAAGGGCGGTTCAAGGGTTGCCAGGCTTCATCTCCAGACAACCGGATGCCCGCCATTTGAGCTTAAAACCGAACCAATGGCAGCAGCAAAACCCGGGGGAAAGAGTATTCCTATTAAGGTTAAAATAGATATTAACAACAGGCAGAGTTTTGATAACAGGTAACAACACACTAATATCAGGAGGACGAGAATGAAACGGAAATGCCTGGATCTTTTATTTGTCACTATACTTTTTATTATATCTCTGCAAATTTTTCCAGGATGCATAGAAAAAGTTTCTATTACCCCTGATAAAAAGATTGAAATAACTGTAGCCCCTGATTCTTCTGGAGATGAAGATAACTATGACTATGCAATGAAGCGGAAAGCTGACATGTCTGCGAGTGATGAGGCTAACTACCAGCCAAAGTTTTCAGAGGTTGAGTATGCTGAGCGGAGGTCAGAAGTTGAATACTCTGCACGTGCGAAAGCAGAGGAAATGGTAAGAGTAAGATTATTTAAAGGAAATAAGTTGACCTTGGAAGAAGGACAATACAGACAAAATACAGAATCATCATTTAAAGATGAAGCTCTTGGCTCCGAACTATGGATAATTGAAAAGAATCCTTCAGTCATAGGAGAAGAATACAAGACAGAATCTCCAAAACTTGTTTGTTCGCTTCCTGGTCAAAATGAAGTCATTTTACCTCTTGAACATACCAGTGTAGATGCCCACATCTCAGGTTATATAGCCACAGTGAATGTACTTCAGAAATATCATAACCCCTACAGTGAGAAGATTGAGGCTGTTTATATATTTCCATTGCCACAGAATGCTGCTGTAACCGATTTTGTTATGATAATAGGTGACCGGAAGATCAGAGGGCTTATTCGTGAAAAAGAGGAGGCCAAGAGGATTTATGAGGAGGCAAGATCACAGGGATACAGGGCATCCCTTTTAACACAGGAGCGTCCAAATATTTTTAAACAGAGTGTGGCAAATATAGAGCCCGGAAAAAGGATTGATATCAGTATTACCTTCTTTAATCCCCTTAAATATGAAAATGGGGAGTTTGAGTTTGTATTTCCAACGGTTGTGGGGCCACGCTTTAACCCTCCCGGAAGCAATACAGGTATAGGTGCTGTGGGTAGGGGAGCACATGGTAATTCAGGGCAAGAGACAGATGTCCATTACCTTAAGCCTGGTGAGACTTCAGCACATGATATATCCATTAATGTTGATATTGATGCAGGTGTGAGTATTGAAAATGTGTACAGTAATTCCCATGTCATAAAAGTGAATAATAAGGCCCCTTCTCATGCCATTGTCACCCTCAGCCCAAATGACATGGTTCCTAATAAGGATTTTATTCTGAGGTATAAAACATCCGGTAATGAAGTGAAGACAGCAATGATGGTTCATAAGGGAGAAAAAGACACCTATTTTTCTCTTCTGCTTCAGTCGCCTGATAATTTAAAGAACCTGCCCAGAATACCCCGAGAGATGGTTTTTGTCTTGGATTGTTCCGGAAGTATGGATGGGAAGCCTATTTCAAAGGCCAAGGAGGCTGTAACAAGGGCGCTTAAAAATCTTGATAAGAACGACACATTCCAGATAATACAGTTTTCATCAAGCGCATCATCACTTGGGCCAAACCCTATAGAAGCAAACCCTGAGAATGTGAAAAAAGGTCTTCAGTATCTTAATTCGCTTTACAGTGAGGGTGGCACCATGATGATAGAAGGTATTAAGGCCTCCCTTGATTTCCCTCATGATAAAAGAAGATTGCGCATTGTTTCATTCATGACAGATGGTTATATAGGTAATGAAGATGAGATACTTGCTGCCATCCATGAAAGGCTTGGTGAATCCAGGATATTCAGTTTTGGTGTGGGTAACTCTGTTAACAGGTATCTGCTTGAACAAATGGCATTAATGGGTAGAGGGGCTGTTGCCTATGTCGGGCTTGATGAATCGGCCGGTGAGGCAGTTGATCGTTTTTATGATGTGGCGACCCATCCGGCAATGGCCAATATAGATATAGACTGGGGAAACCTTGAGGTCGAAGATGTGTACCCAAAAAGAATACCTGATCTGTTTGTAGGTCGCCCAATTATGATAACCGGAAAATTAAAAAATACCGAGAAAGGCAGAATAAGGATAAATGGACAGGTGGGCAGGAATGAATCCTATGTTGATGTGGCGGTTGATCCAAATAACAGTGAAGCCAAACACTCTGGGATTCAAAGTGTGTGGGCAAGAAATAAGATAGCTGAGCTTTCAAACAGAGAGAGCTACAACCCGAGCGATAGACTGAAAAGCGAGATAATAGCAACCTCAATTAATTACAACCTTATTTCGCAGCATACAGCCTTTCTGGCAGTAGACAGCCTTGAGAGAACAGAAGGTGATCATGGATACACGATTGATGTTCCTGTGCCTGTACCTGATGGTGTTAAATATGGAACAACAGTTACGAATTAGGATTATCTATAGAGACGGGTTTGTATAATGAAGAGACAGGTTTAAAATCTGTCTCTACCGGGCTGAGAAAATGTGTTTTCTGAAAATATGAAAATAAGGAGAATAACATGTTAGTTAATCTAAAAACCTGTTTTATTATTTCCATATTTATTGTCTTTATATTGCCAGATTTTGCGGTGTCTGGCGAAAACAAGATTGAAGAACAGCGAAAATCTTCTGATAAAATGATATTGGAAAAAATGCATAAAGAGAAATGTCTGCCCCAGATAGATGAAAGATATTCCATGATGATTTTCGGGCTGAATAGCCACTCTTATCTCATTGATCCTGGAATATTAGCAAAGAATACACTTGAACCCAATGTACATGCAGAACTAAGGGTTATTAATCCTTACACAAAAAAGGAAATCACCTGGAACAGGATGCCTTGTTTTGTTTCAAAAAGACAGGAACTAAAATAATAAAAAAATACGGAACTCAATAACTGTCCCGCTTGAGTAGAACTGAAGTATCTGAGAAGCATGTTTTGAAGCCTCCTGTTCAATTTTTTATGAAGAATTGTCTGGGAGGAATATAAAAATAGTGCCAGTAGAATGTTGAATCGGGTTGTGAATAGTAAATTAATTATACAATTGAAAGGAGAAAAAAGAATGATGAAAATGTATTTATTGGCAGGGCTATTATTGATAACAACAAGCGTGTTTGCGGAATCACCAACAGATAAAGGCGTATACAGTCTAGGTGGTTCAATCAGTTACCGGAATATAGATGCTGATGATGGTTTGGATGAAGACCTATATAGCTTTTCCCCATCTGGTCGTTATTTTATTTTTGATAATATTGCATTGGGAGGCTCTGTAACATATGAAAAAACTTCGGGTATCCTTGATACTAAGAGCTATGGAATAGGGCCAAACATAAGATATTATCTCCCTTATAAAACAATGAATCCTTTTTTTGAGGCTGGTTATTCATATTTAAGGACAAAGTTAGAGACCCCATATGTATCATCAAAAAGGACTTCTAACGAGTTTTCGGTTGGGTTTGGCCTGGATCTTTTTATTTCCAGGAACGTCTCAATAGAACCAATTGTAAGTTATTCATGGAGGGATTATAAAGATGATCTATCATATTTGATAGATGATATGGATCAAAAAACATTATACTTTGGTGTAGGTGTTAACCTGTTTATTTTTTAAGAAGGAATTGATTATTTATTGAGGGAGTATTTCAAAGGTAATATTATTACATTATAAAATATTCCCTTAGAAAGCCATACCTTATCCTGTTATCATTTCTATTTTCACCATGCTTGATATTTTTCTAAAAAAAGCCTAAGAATAGACGATTGTATTATTTCAAACACAATGAAATTGAACCTCTTTGCCATTATCGGGAGGAAAAATTGCTCCTATGTAAAATTATAATCTCTAACCCTATATCCATATAACTCATGATTAATGGAGGCTCTACATGCAGGAAAAAATCGACTCTAAGAAAGCTGAAGATGAGATAAAGAGGCTAAAGGAGGAGCTGAAAAAGCTCAACACTGAAAAGGCACTGCTTGAAGAGAAATATGAATTTTACAGGGCCATCTTTGATAATGCCGGGGTCACAATAAACCTTGTTGATCCTGAGACCCTGAAGTTTGTGGAATTCAACAAGAATTCATATGAAAGCCTTGGATATACCCGTGATGAATTTATGAAATTAAATATCCCGGACATTGTGGTGAGTGATTCTCTGGGAGGGCCACTTGAAGTGCCTCCGGAAATTTTCGGAAATTCAACCAGCTATGAATCAAGGGTAAAGACAAAAAGCGGGGATAACCAGGATGTGCTTGTGATAACAAAATACCTGAAAACGAAAGGCAAAACCTTTTTCAATAATGTGGTTACAGATATTACAAGGCTCAAGGAGACAGAGAGGGCGCTTAAAAAGAGTGAGGAATTCAGTTTCTCTATTCTTGAAAACTCTCCAAGCCCTATAATGGTGATCAACAAAGAGTTCAATATAGAATATGTCAATCCTGCAATGGTAATCCTTACCGGGTATAATGCAGAAGAGCTTCTTGGGACAACCTTTCCATACCCCTGGGTAGATGAGATTTTTTCAGTTGAAACCTGGAGAGAAGCTACCTCGAAAGGGGTTAAAAACCAGGAGGCTTCCTTTATAAATAAAAAAGGAGAAAGGTTCTATGTTATTTTCTCTACTACTCCGGTTTATAGAAATGGTGAATTTCAATATTCACTAAGTACTGCACTGGATATAACAGAAAGAAAAAGGGCGCAGGAAGAGGAGAAGAATCTCAGGATCAAATATGAAAGGGCACAGAGGATGGAGGCCCTTGGCACTTTAGCAGGCGGCATTGCCCATGATTTTAATAATCTGCTCATGGGTATACAGGGAAGGACCTCACTGATGCTTATTGAAAAAAGCAATCATGACCAGGAATATGAGCACCTGATGGGGATCGAGGAGTATGTGAAAAGCGCCACATCACTTACCCGGCAGCTTCTTGGTTTTGCCAGGGGAGGAAAATATGAGGTCAAACCTTTAAACCTTAATGAACTGCTTTCTTTAAGCGCTGATATGTTTGGCCGTATGAAAAAGGAGATAAGCATACATAAGAGCCTGGAGGAGAACCTTTGGACAAGTGAGGTTGACCGTGGGCAGGTAGATCAGGTACTGATGAATATCTTTGTAAATGCATGGCAGGCTATGCCAGGAGGAGGCAACCTTTATATTGAAAGTGAAAATATAGAGCTAAAGGAGTCTTTTTATAAGCCTTACAAGGTCAAATCAGGCAGATATGTGAAAATCTCTATTACAGATAATGGCACAGGAATGGACAAGGCCACCATGGAAAAGATATTTGACCCATTTTTTACCACTAAAGAGATGGGCAGGGGAACAGGCCTTGGTCTTGCCTCTGTTTATGGTATCATGAAAAATCACGGGGGATTTGTTGATGTCTACAGTGAAAAGGGTGTAGGCACTATTTTTAAACTCTATTTTCCCGCTTCAGAAAAGGAGGCTGTAAAAGAGGTCCCTGTAAGCGAGTCGATCATTAAAGGTAGTGGTAAAATACTGCTTGTGGATGATGAAGAGCTGGTTATTGATGTAGGCACGAGGATGCTTGAAAAACTTGGTTATATAGTCCTTGCCGCTAAAAATGGAAAAGAGGCAATGCAGGTATACCAGGAAAACAGGGATAAGATTGATATGATTATCCTTGATATGATAATGCCCGGCATGAATGGCGGGGATGTATTTGAAAAATTAAAAGAGATCAACCCTGAAATTAAAGTCCTCCTTTCTAGCGGGTACAGCATTAATGGCCAGGCGGTTCATATACTTGAAAAGGGGTGCAGGGGATTTATACAGAAGCCTTTTGACCTTCAGAAATTGTCTCAGAAAATAAGAGAGGTGCTTGAAGGAGGCGGACACTAAGTAGTGTCTATCTTAAACTTTCGTTTTTGAATTTCCATACTCCTTAACAGAGCTACTGTGGGCAAATGGTCATCCATTAGCGATCAGCTTCCTGTCCCGCCATAGCCTTGTGCGACGGCGGATCACAGAAAGGTTTCAAACCAAAGAGTTAGCTGAAAGCCCCATCCAGAATTTGCCTCTTTCTGGATGGACACTACATAATAATGCCATATCTATGGCCCTTTATGTATTTTCCTGTCATTTTGTTAGCATATATTTTTTATTTTATTATTCAATATGTTACGTCAAATTAATGGCATGAATTTCGATATCATGGCAACAAATTGGCTTGAATATAATTGCCTCCAATGCGGTTATCTGTATATCAACCTGTTATTACTGGTAATTTTATTTATTTTTTGATTGGCATGATTATTGATAGATAAAAGCCAACAGAGTTATAAAACCTGTAATAACAATATAGTAAATTCAGTTGATATAAATATGAGAGAAAAAGATAAAACAATAACAGCTAAGTTTAACAACACTGACCTGAAAGGCCATAAGTTGATTCAGTTTTCCATGTCAAACAGTGGTGACAGTTCTGCTATTTTGCAGATAAAACAGATAATAGATGAGACAACTGACACTATCTTTTCCATACATAAGAAAGATCTTCTGGTAAACCCGATAACCTATATTGTCCCTGCTGTGTGGGGCAGGGTCAAAAAGGGAGACCTGAACCCCAAACAGAAAAATATCTTTCTGTCCATAGAGACAATGGTGAGAAATGTTATAGATATTATGGAATTTGATGAGCTTACTGACTCACAGCGTTTTTCAATAGAGTATCTCATAAGGGGTCTTGTTATCTCTAAAATTACCTATCTGATTGCCTCATCAAGGTCAAATTAACAGAACACCCTGTGATGTCTGTTGCAGATTGTTACATAAAAAAAGCCTCTTCAGAAAATAGCCCCTTTATTCATAAGATTCTCAATGCTGAGCTTCATCTTTGTTAAAAAAATACCAAAATATTAATAATATTATTTGCATAATTTATTACATTTTTGTAATCAGTATATGCGTTTGTTTCAATTTTGGATTCATGTAATTATTAAACAGGGGAAATGAGTAAAATCAATGTCAGAAAAAACAGCTAATCCAAAACCGGATGAGATTCAGTGCCTCTATGAGATTACAAAGGCAATACACGGGACACTTGATCTAAGGAGGGCTTTGTACAAGGTTCTTGATCTTCTTGAAGAATACCTGGGGATGAGCAGGGGTTCAATTTCTCTTTTAAATCATGAAACCGGCGAGATACACATAGAGGTTGCACACGGGATATCCTCCACTGCAAAGACAAAGGGACGCTATAAGCTGGGCGAAGGTATAACCGGAAGGGTCATAGAGACAGGAAGGCCAATGGCTGTGCCCAGGCTTAATGAAGAGCCCCTTTTTCTTGATCGCACAGGATCCAGAAGCAATATTGATAAATCAAAGATCGCATTTTTCTGTGTTCCTATAAAAGACAGCAACCATGTTATAGGCTCTTTAAGTGTTGACCGTCTTTTTAAAGAAACAGAATCCCCGGATGAGGATGTAAGGCTTTTAACCATAATAAGTATCCTGATAGCCCAGAAGGTTGCTATGCTTGAGCAGATCAACAAGGAGAAGGATCAGCTTAACACGGAAAACATAAGGCTTAAGAAGGAGCTTGGAAAAAAATACAGCTTCAGCAATATTATAGGCAACAGCCATAAGATGCAGGAGGTGTTCCATCTTATAAGCCAGGTGGCAAAGAGCAATGCCAATGTCCTTCTCTTAGGTGAAAGCGGGACAGGTAAAGAGCTTGTAGCCAATGCAATACACTATAACAGCCTGCGCACATCAAACCCGTTTATCAAGGTCAACTGTGCGGCCCTGCCAGGTAATCTTGTGGAGGCGGAGCTTTTCGGCTACATGAAGGGGGCATTTACAGGCGCAAGCATGCCAAAGGCGGGCAAGTTTGAGCTTGCCAACAACGGAACCATTTTCCTGGATGAGATAGGCTCTCTTCTCCTTGAAAGCCAGGGAAAACTCCTGAGGGTCATACAGGAGAGGGAGCTTGAAAGACTTGGAGGGACAAAGGTAATAAAGGTAAATGTGCGCATCATCGCGGCAACCAATATTGATCTTTCAGATGCCGTTGAAAAAGGCACCTTTAGAGAGGACCTCTTTTACAGGTTAAATGTATATCCTATCTATCTGCCTTCACTGAAAGAGAGGGAGGCAGATGTGCTTATGCTTGCTGACTTCTTCCTTGATAAATACTCAAAGGAATACAATAAGGATATAAAAAGGATATCCACACCGGCGATAGATGCTTTGACCCGTTATCACTGGCCCGGAAATGTCAGGGAGCTTGAGAATTGTATTGAAAGGGCGGTGCTTCTGTGTGACGGGCAGGTCATACACAGTTATCATCTCCCGATGACGCTCCAGACCGCTGAGGATACTGGAACCCAGCAATCCATGTCGCTTGAAGATTCAATTGCCAATTTTGAAAGGGACCTGATTATAGACTCCCTGAAGAGCAGCCGGGGGAACATGAGAAAGGCAGCCCTGGCCCTTAAGACAACTGAAAGGATATTCGGGTACAAGGTGAGAAAATACGATATTGACCCGAGACATTATAAATAAGGTCTCATGATTGACCGGTTATTACAGGTTGTTGCACCATTATGGTTTATGATTTTAACAAAGAGATTCCACGTGAACAGAGCGGGTCTGTCAAATGGGACCTTAGAGAATCCCGCGGCGATAAAGATATCATACCCATGTGGGTTGCAGATATGGATTTTCAGGCCCCTGATGAGATTATTAATGCGCTCACCAAAAGGGCAGGGCATGGCATATTCGGTTACACATACCCTTCAGATTCCTACAGAGAGGCGGTTTGTTTATGGATGAAAAAAAGGCATAACTGGGGGATTGAAAAGGAATGGATTGTTACAACCCCTGGAGTTATATCTGCATTCAGCGCCGCAATAGAGACATTTACCGATGAAGAGGATAAGATAATCATCCAGCCGCCTGTATATCATCCCTTTAAAAAGGTCATCAAGGCCAGCAACCGCAGAGTTATAGAAAACAGGCTGATCATAAAAGATGGACATTACACCATGGATTTTGCGGGTCTTGAGCAGCTCCTTAAAGATGGCGCGTCAATGATGGTACTGTGCAGCCCCCATAACCCTGTTGGCAGGGTATGGACAATGGATGAGCTTAAAACACTTAATGAACTCTGCATGAAATATGACACCTTTATTTTGTCAGACGAGATCCATTCAGACCTGATCATGCCCGGTTACAAACACAGGGTAATGGCTAAGATATCTTCAGGTGTAAACACAAAAATAATTACCTGCACAGCAGCAAGCAAGAGCTTTAACCTGGCAGGGCTCTCCTGCTCAAATGTCATTATCAGTGATCCTCACATCAGAGGACTGTTCCTGAAAAGAATTCAAAGATCATCTATCTCAACACCCAATATATTTGGCCTTCTTGCCACTGAAACTGCATATAGCCTCTGTGAAGGTTGGCTTGATGAGCTGCTTCTTTATATCCATGAAAATTATTTATTTATGAGAAGATATATAGAGGATAATCTCCCTCTGATAAAGGTCACAGACCTGGAAGGCACCTATCTTTCCTGGCTGGATTTCTCAGGTTATGGATTAACTGATGCTGAAATAGATGAGACCCTTATAAAACAGGCAAAGGTATGGTTTGACAACGGGCCACAGTTCGGTGCAGGCGGTGAGGGGTTTCAGAGGATAAATCTTGCATGCACAAGAAATACATTGATAAAAGCACTTGAAAGGATAAAAGCAGTATTCAGCTCAATATAAATTTTTTGCCCCCAGAAAGTGGTTGAAAAATCCATATTGATTGTTAAACTGTGGGTCATACTGGTTTCATGATGGAGAATTTTGATGAACAGAGAATACTTTGAAAAAATGGACAGATTAATCGAAGACCGGCTGAGCAGAAGGACATTCCTGAAATACCAGATGAAGGGGCTACTGTTTCTTACTGCCGCTAGTTCCGGGCTCATTTTGCCCAGAAAGGTTTTGGCAGAGCCTCTGCCTGATATAGCGGTGGTAAAGGGTGAGGCAGCAAAGGCAGTAAGGGCGGCTGTTGAACTCCTGGGCGGTATGAAGAAATTTGTAAAAACGGGGGGCAAGGTGCTTATAAAACCCAATATGAGCTTTCCGAATCCTCCTGCTATGGCCACAACAACACACCCTGATGTTGTGTGTGAACTTGTCAGGATGTGCAATGAGGCAGGCGCATCAAATATCCTTATCGCCGATTATCCTCTTTTTGATACAGACACATGCCTGAAACGTTCGGGGATACTTGATGCATGCGGAAAACTGGAGAACACAAGGGTTGTAGGCGCTTCAAGTGACAGATTTTACAAGGATACTGAGATTAAAGATGCCAGAAAGATGAGCCGAAACGGTATTTTTCAGGAAGCATTCAAGGTGGATACCCTTATTTCGGTACCTGTTGCAAAATCCCATACAGCCACAGGTGTAAGCCTTGCCATGAAGGGCATGATGGGCCTTGTATGGGACCGTTCAGGTATGCATACAAAGGAATTATCATCATCAATAGTCGATTTGTGCACTGTGCTCAAGGCTGATCTGACCGTGATCGATGCTACCAGGGTGCTTTCCACAAACGGCCCCAGGGGGCCCGGAAAGGTGCTCAAGGAAGATACCATTATTGCTTCAAAAGATATGGTGGCGGCTGATGCATTTGCAGTGTCAAGGTTCCAGTGGTATGGGAAAAGGTATAAGCCAGCCCAGGTGAAGTATATCCTTGAGGCCCATGAAAGGGGCCTGGGTAGAATGGATATAGAAAATCTTGAGGTAAAGGAGATCCAGGTCTGATTTTCCCTTCAGGTTATTTAATCATGTCAGCGCCAGATACAGTAACGGGCACTGACATTTCAACTTATATACAGGGATACATATGAGATTTCGAACCATAATACAGTTTATTAGTCTGGCCGCATTTTTATTCTTGCTGGTAACGGTTGCAACTACAGCGGTGGGGCTAGTTTCCCCTGACCTTTATCTCTGTATGGACCCTCTAATCGTCTTCGGATCAGCCATAAGCGGGAGGGTCTTTCTTGTTTCATTTATCCCGGCCATTATTGTTGTTCTTGTCACCATATTTTTCGGCAGGCTGTTCTGTGGATATATCTGCCCAATGGGTATAACTGTTGACTGCAGCGACAGGCTGCTTAAGCTGAAAAAGAAAAAGGGAGAAGGAATGCCTTATTTGTACAGGCTCAAGTATTATCTCCTGTTTATCGTACTGGGTTCAGCCATCCTTGGTGTTTCCGCGGTCTTTATCGGCTCCCCGCTCTCTCTTATCACAAGGTTCTATGGCCTGGTTATCTATCCGGTTATTACATTTTTGGGGAAGATGGGGCTGGACCTGATACACCCGGTTGTCGACCATTTTGAGATTTACGGGCTCTTATATGCAGATATCTCTTCTCCCAGGTATGCTACCATTTTTTTTGTGCTTCTCCTTTTTATTGGGATATTTGCGGCAGGTAAAATCAATACCAGGTTCTGGTGCAGGTATTTATGTCCGGCAGGCGCCATGCTTGCCCTCTTTTCCAGGTTTTCCATTGTGAAAAGGAGTGTATCCGATGCATGCACAAAATGCGGAAAGTGCGTACGATCATGCCCAATGGGGGCTATTGATAAAAATTCGCCTGATAATACCTCCTTTAAGGAGTGTATAGGGTGCCTTACATGCAGGTATGTGTGCCCGGTCAATGCAATTGATTTTAATATAAAGATGTTAAAAATAAAAGATAACCCCGATTTTGTCCCTGAAAGGCGCGCTGTTTTATACTCAGGGGTTGCAGGTGCGGTTTTTGCCTCGGCAAATCTAACAGGCCTTTATTCTGTATATGGTAAACCTGGTGTGGGTTCTGTTTCTCCAAAAGAGCTGGTGAGGCCCCCAGGATCAAGGCCTGAAGATGATTTTCTTGCACTGTGTGTGCGCTGCGGAGAATGTATGGTTGCATGCCCGAATAATGCACTCCAGCCAGTGTGGTTTGCCCGTGGCGTTGAGGGCCTTTTCAGCCCGTCACTTGTCCCCAAAAGGGGCGCATGCAATCCTGACTGCAATAACTGCGGCGTAGCATGCCCGACAGAGGCCATAAGGCCCCTTGATATCCTGGACAGAAGGTGGGCAAAGACAGGCACTGCCAGGATCATGCGTGAAATGTGCCTTGCATGGGAGCACCAGAAAAGGTGCATGGTGTGCGATGAGGTGTGCCCTTACAGCGCCATAAAATTCAGGTCTGAACCGGGTAACCCTGTGCCTGTGCCAGAGGTACTTGAAGAAAGGTGTTCAGGTTGCGGTTTCTGCGAGCATCACTGCCCTGTACAGAATCAGTCTGCCATTTATGTTACACCAATGGGCGCTGTGAGGTTAAACAAAGGCTCCTTCATGGATTATGGCAAATCACAGGGGCTGAATATTTCACTTGAGCATGAGGGCAAAAAGGAGCAGTCTGGTGCCGGGGGTTACCCCGGGGAATCCTATCCCTCTTTTGAAGGAGGTGCCCCTGGTTTTGAAGCAGATTCCCCCGGATTTGAAACAGGCATTGACAGCCTTGAGCAGGGTAAAGGGGAGTTAATACACGAGGATGGTGAGTACGACATTGCCCCCGGATTTACTGAGTGATCTTTCTCAGGATGGGGCCATCGGCTGTATCTGTTATCTCGATCCCTTTTTGACTAAGGAGTTCCTGGCGGATACGGTCCGATGTCTCCCAGTCCTTTAACCTTCTTGCCTCTTCTCTTTTTATCAGCATCTCTGTCACTTCAGGATCAGGTATATTTACATCGAGGTCAAAAACATCAATCACCGAATTAATCTCCTTAAGAGACGCCATGATCTTAAGCCTGTCCTCCTGGGAGAGACCGCTTTTATCAATAATTATATTCACCCTGTTCATGAATATAAATATTGATGCCAGGGCAGGGGCAATATTGAGGTCATCATCCATGGAGCTGTTAAAACTGTTCCTGAGATCATAGCAGGTCTGATCTATCTCAGGGTTTGATGAAACCTCCCGGCAGTTGTGGAGTCTTGCAACAAATTTATCCATATTGGCAAGTGTCTTTTTGGCCATATCAAGTTTTTCCCATGAAAAACTGACAGGTTTCCTGTAATGGCTGCACAGTAGCCAGTAACGAAGCTCCCTTCCCGTATATCCTTTTCCAAGAATGCTCTTTATAGAATAGGCTGGGTCACTCACCTGTGACGGCTTTTTACCATCTATCATCACCAGTTCGTTATGGAGCCAGTATCTGGCAGGGGCTTTACCTGTTACAGCCTTTCCAATTGCAATAGAGTTTTCATGGTGCGGGAATATCAGGTCTATACCGCTTGTATGGATATCATACGTTTCACCGAGGTATTTCAGGGTCATGGCAGGGCATTCAAGGTGCCAGCTCGGCCTGATGTTACCCCACTTTGTCTGGTAGAATATTCCTTTTTTAAGCTCATTCAGTGTTGATCTCTTTAAAAGTGTAAAATCCCTGGGATTATCCTTTTCATACTGCTCAAGGTCAACGGTCTTGCCAAGTTTTATCTTGTTAAGATCGATACGGCTGAGTTTGCCGTAATCCCTGAATCTTGCAATATTAAAGTACAGGGATCTGAATTTTTCATATGCATATCCCTTTTCAAGCAGTGTGCCTGCGAGTTCTATCATATCATTAACATGCGCTGATGCCTTTGGATATGCCTTTGCCTTTTTAACCCTCAGTATTTCAAGCTCGTCCATGAACTCATCATAGAATTTATCTGTGAATTCCCTGAGAGGTCTCCCCGCCTTTTCTGCCCCCTGAATGGTCCTGTCATCAATATCAGTTACATTCATTATGTGGGTTACTTCATATCCCCTGAACTCAAGATAACGCCTTAAAAGGTCTGAAAACACAAACCTCCTGCATTCGCCTATGTTTATGGGCTGAGCAAGAGTTGGACCGCAGGAATATATGCTGACCCTGTTTTTTTCAAGGGGGGCGAACTCCTCTTTTTTTCTGGTAATTGTATTGTAAAATACCTGGCCTGTCTTTGTCTTATCTTCAAACAGTGCCGTGCTCAGGTATCTTTCACCACCATCCGGGATAATTACGACGATTGTTCCGCTCTCCATCTCCTTTGCTACAGTAATAGCAGCAGCCATTGCAGCCCCTGAGCTCATACCGCAGAAGATGCCCTCTTTCCTGGCCAGGAGCCTTGCAGTCTGGTATGCCTCTTCATCATCTATCCTTATGATGCGATCTACTTTTGTTTTGTTATAAATTCCTGGGGTATAGGATTCCTTCATATTTTTAAGTCCCTGAATCCTGTGGCCAAGATAGGGTTCCATGCCTATTATCTTAATGCTGCTGTCAAACTCCTTTAGTCGTTTTGAGATGCCCATCAATGTGCCGCTTGTGCCAAGGGCAGCGACCACTGCATTTACCTCATGGTTTGTCTGTTCCCATATCTCAGGGGCAGTAGTATTATAATGGGCCTTCCAGTTTGATTCATTATTATACTGATCAGCGAGCCAGTAATTTTGAGGCTCTTTTCGCATAAGGTCATAGACAAATTCTATGGCCCCGTCTGTTGAGAGGTGCAGGGGTGTAAACTTGAGTTCAGCGCCCATTGCGTGTAATATCTTTTTTCTCTCTTCACTTACCGCTTCGGACATAACAAGCATTATCCTGTAGCCCTTTACAGCCGCGACTAGGGCAAGACCTATCCCGGTATTTCCGCTTGTGGCCTCAAGTATAGTCTTGTTTTTTGTCAGTTCACCGCTTTTTTCCGCATCTTCAATCATCTGAAGGGCTGGGCGGTCTTTTATGGACCCGCCAGGATTAAAGGATTCCAGCTTAGCCAGGATCTTAACATTTTTATTGGGGTTAAGCCTGTTAACAGGTATAAGTGGCGTATTTCCTATCAGGTCAAGAATTGTGGTCGGAATCTTATTTTTTATATCCATGCTGAATTCGCTTAAATATGTGTGTATAGAAATATATAAAACAGGTTTTGGATACTATTAAAATAATCCTTCTATTTCAACATGTAATTTTTTTTTCAAGATTACTTGACAAATTTTTATTTGGAATTATGTTTGTGCAGTTTTTAATCTCATCGTAAACAGATGAAATTTCTTGAACATTTTCAAAATACATAAAACGGAAACATATGAATTAACAGGGTCCGTTTTTAAAAAAGAAAATTTAAAAGGAGGTATGGTTTCCTTTAATTTTATTTTAATCTACTAATCTTTAAGGAGGAAAATTTTAAATGAAAATCAGACCATTACACGATCGAGTAATAGTTAAAAGGATCAAAGAGGAAGAGACAACAAAGGGTGGAATCATAATTCCTGATACCGCAAAGGAAAAACCCTCTGAGGGAAAGGTTATTGCAGTAGGAAATGGCAAGATCCTTGAGAACGGCACTGTAAAGCCGCTTGAGGTCAAAAAGGGTGACAAGGTACTTTTTGGTAAATATGCCGGTACTGAGATAAAGATTGAAGGTGAAGAGCACCTTATTATGCGTGAAGATGACATTATTGCCATTGTGGAATAGGCATAAAATAAAATAAGGAGATTAAGTTATGGCAAAAGAGATTAAGTACGGTGGAAAGGCCCGCGAGTCAATTTTAAGAGGCGTTGACACCCTTGCTAATGCGGTTAAGGTTACTTTAGGTCCCAAAGGGCGCAATGTAGTTCTTGATAAGTCTTTTGGCTCGCCGAACATCACCAAAGACGGTGTTACAGTAGCAAAAGAGATAGAACTTGAAGACAAATTTGAAAATATGGGCGCCCAGATGGTCAAGGAGGTTGCCTCAAAGACCTCTGATGTTGCAGGAGATGGTACAACAACAGCCACTGTTCTGGCCCAGGCAATATACCGTGAGGGTTCAAAACTGGTTGCTGCCGGTATCAACCCCATGGCCATTAAGAGGGGTATTGAAAAGGCTGTTGAAGTAGCAGTAGAAGAACTCAAAAAGATATCAAAACAGACAAAAGATCAGGAAGAGATTTCACAGGTTGGCACAATATCAGCCAATAATGACTCCACAATAGGAAATATTATTGCTGAGGCAATGAACAAGGTAGGAAAAGAGGGTGTTATCACCGTTGAAGAGGCAAAGAGCATGGACACCACCCTTGAGATCGTTGAAGGTATGCAGTTTGACCGCGGATATCTCTCACCCTATTTTGTAACCGATGCAGAGAAGATGACAGTTACCCTCAATAACCCCTATATCCTGCTTAATGAGAAAAAGGTCAGCGGTATGAAGGATCTTGTACCCATACTTGAGCAGATAGCCAAGATGGGCAGACCTCTGCTTATTCTTGCTGAAGATGTTGAGGGTGAGGCGCTTGCAACACTGGTTGTTAACAAGCTCAGGGGCACATTACAGGTAGCAGCCGTAAAGGCACCTGGCTTTGGCGACAGAAGAAAGGCAATGCTTGAGGATATAGCGATTCTTACCGGCGGAAAGGTAATTGCAGAAGACCTTGGCCTTAAACTTGAAAACGTAACACTCAATGATCTTGGTACAGCAAAGACCATAACCATTGATAAAGATAATACTGTTATAGTAGATGGCGGCGGATCAAGAAAAGACCTTGAAGGCAGGGTAAAGATGCTCAGGGCGCAGATTGAAGAGACCACATCCGATTATGACAGGGAAAAACTCCAGGAAAGACTTGCAAAACTTATTGGCGGTGTTGCTGTTATTAATGTTGGTGCAGCCACAGAGACCGAGATGAAGGAGAAAAAGGCAAGGGTTGAGGATGCACTTAATGCAACAAGGGCTGCTGTAGAAGAGGGTATAGTTCCAGGCGGCGGTGTGGCTCTCTTAAGATGCGTAAAGGCGATTTCCAAACTTGAGCTTCCCGGAGAAGAGCAGAACGGGGTAAATATAGTAATGAGGGCGCTTGAAGAGCCTATCCGTCAGATTGCAAATAATGCAGGTCTTGAGGGTTCGGTTGTTGTTGAGAAGGTAAAGAATGAAAAGGGCGCCATGGGCCTTAATGCTGCAACAGGCGAATATGAAGACCTTATCAAGGCTGGTATCATTGATCCCAAAAAGGTTACCAGGTTTGCACTCCAGAATGCAGCCTCAGTAGCATCTCTGCTCCTTACAACAGAGGCAATGATAGCTGAAAAACCCTCTGAAAAGGATGATATGCCTGCTATGCCTGGCGGTGGAATGGGTGGCATGGGTGGTATGGGCGGTATGGGCGGTATGATGTAACAGCCCTGTTTAACCTTACAATAATTAAAACCCTGTCAGTTATATTCCTGACAGGGTTTTTTATTTATAATGAGTACTTTTTTATGATGGGACGTAATATAACGTCCTTAAATATTACAATATATCAAATCTCTAATAAATAATTACCATCTTTAGCTGTCTTTTCTCCTCGCCTTACAGCATAACTCACAGCCGCTATTGTTAAACCAAGCTTTCTCGATAAGTCTGTCATTGAAATACCCAGCTTATTATTACACCAGTAACAAAGCAGATCCCGGGCCTTAACCCTGTCCACTTGATTGCCTTTTCCTGTTATATAATCCTTATCAAGTTTAAATATTGCACTGACTCTTTCTACTATCTTTTCAAAATCATATCCCTTTGAGCTTAATGCATATTTCTCTGTAAAACTCTCTTCTGCCTCAGATAAAACCGTGAGAACAAAGTCACTCTCTCCTAATATCCTCTGATCACTTTTAATTCTATCCTGACCGGTTAATCGAATCTTCTTTACCTCTCCCCATCCTCCCATGCTCCTTATTAAACCACCCCCTACCAACTCAGGGCGCCTTCCCATGGAAATACCTTCCTCAACATATGAGAGGTATTTCTTCCTTGCACTGCGTCTATTCTTACCAAAATAGCTCAATACATAATCAATATCCTGCCATCCTCTCTTTACCTTCCCCATTACAGCACTGTGCCCGGAATATGGATATCTATTGAGCTCATCCATATCTTTGACAATTTTAGCCCTTAGGGGGTTCAGGTGTATATACCGGACAAGTTCCTGTAAATAGGCATCTTCCTGGCAGATAATGGATTTATACCTGTTCTGAAACAACTGGCCATGCCGCTTGTGTCTTCTATTAAAATAAACAGCATAGCCTGTCAGTAATCTTCTCATAAATTGAGAGATGCCTGATGGGCCACTTCTTAAAAATATATGGATGTGGTTGGGCATAAATGCCCATGCGTAGCATTGGGTTTTTGTTTCAGGGATAAGAGTAGCGAGACGATCAATAAAATTATCACGATCTTCATTATCCGTGAATATCTTCCGGCGTTCTATTCCCCTTATCATTACATGATGTAATATACCGGGGGTATCTAATCTTGCTGTTCTTGGCATGGGGTTACCTTACTCATACCATTTTTATATGTCAACTTATTTTATTATTGAAGGACGTCCCCGTTTGCACACAAAAGCTGAAATGTAGTAGCGGAAATATGGTATTTGGCCGATCCGGCAATGTTGCCCAAATGGCCAAATATCATTAAAAAATAAATTCCGGGGTGAATAAATCCTATTTACAAAAAAAGCCAACAGTAGCAAAACTTGTAAATATAAAAATTAAAACAAAAATCATCTTTAATATAAACTGGTTATCAAAAAATAATAGTCGGTAAATAGCAGGCAGAAACAGCTTTTAACCATGCAGTCAAGGCGACTGGCTAGCATCATGTTGAATCAAATTCAAAGCCTTTGCAGCCTTTCTCCTTGCATGCCATTGGTTGCCATAAATCCGCCAGCTCCTTACCGCCGCTGTTATGGGAGAAAGTTATGAGAAAAACTATACTTTTACTCGTCACTATATTTTTATTAATACAATCACATTCATTTGCTGCTGACAAAATACCGGAAATTCCAGTTTCAAAACAAAGCGGAATTTCATTTGAAAAGGATATAAATCTAAAAAAAACCGTTCTCAATTTTTTATATTATGAATCTTGCGATAGCAGTAAGGAGAGAGATTATAAAGGGATGTATGGACTGTTGTCTCGAAATTATTTAAGTGAAAACTTTCCACATGTTAATTCAGCCTTGGAATATGATAAAGAAATGAAAGATATTAATGAAATATACCATCTTGTTTATCTAATGGTTGAAAATGTAGTATTTATTAAAAAGGATAAGGTAAAAATAAAAGTAAAATTTGAATCAGGGGATGAAGGCGTATTACAAATAATGGAAGAAGATATATTTTTCATTCTTGAAAATGGTTTATGGAAATATGAAGGCGTAGATATAGAATCATCAAAGGTTATAGAAACAATAGAATGACCCATAACCTGTCGTTCAACCCGACCCACGACGGCTATGCCACGTGGGCCGGTTAACTAATAGGAGAAGGAAGAATGAAGATCATAGGCATATTATTAATATGTTTAGTAGTTCTCGGTTGTAGTGAAAATCATCGAGATCTTACTGAGTATGATCTTGACGCAAATTCATTTGACACTGAAGCCATGGCGAAAATCGAGCGTGAATCTGGAATTAATATTCCCGATGGCGCAAAGGGTCTTGCGTTTCATCATATACCTCCTGTCGATCCTATCGTCTTTGCTAAAATTGTGATCCCAGTGGATGCTCAAGAATTGATTAAGAATCAGATCAATAAATTCACTTACAGTGGCACTCAATTTCCAAAGGACTTCGCTAATGATAGGTGTAAATGGTGGCTTTCAGGTAAAGATAATGTTCTACTATCGAAGCAAGTCTTTAATAATTGGGTTCTACATCGAGCTATATCTGGTAAGAGAGGAAGTTAATATCGTCCTATACATCAAATATTTCACAGTATAGCTCCTAACAAATAATTCAACTCGGAATGGCTAAAAGCGCTTTCGCGCTTTCAGCCATCCGGTTAATAAATCGAAATGTTTTTAATTAAGGAGGTAAAACATGAATCGTAATCGTAAAATGTTTCTGTTTGTAGCATCTATCTTAATGTCCATATTTATTAGCTCATCTGTCCTTCAGGCCAATAATTCAAAAAATGAGAAACAATTCATTACACAAGAGCAAGCGACAAAGCATGCTGCAAAACTCGCCAATGAGAAGTGTCAAAAAGACTTTGGCATGTCTCCATTTAAACCTGATTCATATAAAGCTGAATTAGTAAATTCAAAATGGAGCTGGGGAAAGATTAGTCCTAAAGGGATTAATGGTTACTCAGCAAAAGTTGAATTTAATAAAGATGGTTCTGATGAAAAGGTACGAGTTGCTTTTCATACCGATGTTATTCAAAGAGAACCTGAATTGCAAAAGGTACCAATAAAAATAGAAACTATACGACCTAAAAAATAAAACATACCCAGCCCTTCAACAAATGACCGGGCGATAAAACGCCGCCCGGCATGTTAAGGGCGTTAAGTGCAAATAATAAAATGAAAAAGAAGCATGGGAAAATATTAATCCGATCAGGAATGTTCTTAGTAGCCTTTATAGTAATTGGTACTGGGTTAATTCCTTTACTCACTCAAAAAGACTTATTCTACTCAAATTGGTGGGGTGGGTTAGTATTTGCTCCTATAACTGTAATCGCAGGTGTATTCTTATTATACCTTATACTTTTTAAATGGGAGAAAATTGATAAGATGATGCATTAACTAAAATGCTGGCATCATCACTTAACCTGTCATTCAACGTGGTGCGACAAGAAGTCGCCTTTAAATATTGTTGGACAATGATCCAACCTGCTGTATCACCAGCAGTTTTATACTTCGGCATGCATTACCAGTAATGGTTTTGTGTGAAGCCCGAAGGACAATGTAGCCCTTGGCATTATGCCTGGAGAGGAAATCGTGAGAGGACCTCAACTCTGGAAGCACAAATCCGGATGGGAGCTATAAATAATGGTATGCGCAATCACGCCTATGGCGTGATGAACTGTTGATAAACGTCGTTAACTTTAACAGGCTAAATGTGCTGTTAAGCCTGAGCCAAAATGGCAAGAGGTATGGTTGGGGTGCTCGCGTTTCATCCCACGTGATCTATGACTCCTACCGGCGGATAGACAGGCGCTAACCCATTGTGTACTTAAGGCGGAACTTGGTAAGCCCGTATTTCTCCTTAATGTAAGGACAGTCGTCCGCAAGGATGACCTATGGGAATGCGGGTAGAGGAGGCTGGAGAAAGCGAATGCTAACCTGTAATGGGTTAGATACGGGTTCTAGATTTGCCACCGCGAGGCGGCATCTTCGACCGGCGTGAAAACGAGCAGACTTCCGGCACGGTGTTGAATCACGGGAAACGTTTTGAACAGATAACTGTATTGGTGTGGATAGATGATATCATACTATGATATTAACGGCCTTGCAGGCTACGAGACTTGGTGGAATTCCATAGATTGGGACAAACATAGGCAAGTAGTATCCGGTATTCAGGCGCGTATCGTGAAGGCAGTGAAGAATGGATTTAAGGAAGTGGTTCGTGGTCTTCAAAGACTACTGGCCAATTCACACGCTGCAAAGCTTTTGGCAATAAGGCGTGTGATATCCAATAGTGGCAAACGAACGCCAGGTGTTGATAATTATCTAATAAAGGGTGTTAAAAAGTATTTTCATTATCGTGGTTGCACCCCCCTAAAACCTATTTTGGTTTTTAAAAAACAGGTTAAAGTTTTTGTTTTATCTGCTTCGGGTCAACCTTTTATTGCCGGCTTTGTTGTTTAACCTTTTAATGTCCCTAATGAGGGCGGTTCGTTGTGCTCGGTCATTCAGTATCGTGTAAGAGAGAAAAAGAAACGCGGAGCCCCTGTAGGCCATCCTGGCTGGGGGAGGAGTAAACCCGATCACGTTGATAAAACAATTAATGTCTCCGCTCCTTCAAGATGCCCGCATTGCTCAAATGATAATTTAAGACCTTACGCCGGACTATATGAACATGTGCAGGAAGATATCGTTATTGAGCCAAAAACTTTGGTAGGCAATGAGTAGAGGGACGACCATTAAAAATATAAATTCAATCTAATTTATAATCCTTTGCTGTCTTTTCCCCACGTTGAACCGAAATGCTCACTGCAGCCGGTGTGATGTCGAGCCGCCTCGCTACATCCAC
>JAAZBV010000080.1 GCA_012513605.1 Desulfatiglans sp.
AAGGATATTGATAATGTGCTGGGTTCAATCTATGAGGCAGACTATGTGACAGTACCGGCAGCGGCTGAAAAGGCACAGAAATATTTCAGCCCGGATGAGATCAAAAAGACAATTAAGGAGCTTGAAAAGAAGATGAAGGAGGCTGCCGCTAATCTTGAGTTTGAAGAGGCAGCCCGGATAAGGGATGAAATAAAGGAGCTCAGGGAAGAGGAGCTGGAGATTTTATAGTAATCATCTATCTCCCCCTTGCGCAGAACCTGTCCCACCCCATAAGATAAGCTGCCCCTGCAATCGTGGTCCCGTAAAATAAAACAGGCTTTTTATTCAGGAACTTCCCGATTGTCCCGTTTGCAATGGTTGTCCCTGTAACAAACAGGAGATCCGCCCACTCGATTGCCTCATCTGTCTTTTCAGGGCCTTCAATAATTGTATTGAATTTTTTTGTGCCGATATTATCCTTATCAAGGTCAATTACACGAAGCTCCGTGATGCGTGACAGCTCTTCTACAAAGCGGGGCTGGAACCCTATTTGTAATATCCTTGGGGTGCCATATGTCTCTTTTATCTTTTTTACAAGCTCTCCTGCGCACTCTTCAGGCTCCTTATCCCTGCAATGGATGGTGCCCTTTATCAGCCCCATGTGCCTCAATGCCGCATTTATAGAGGCAATAAATATGGCAAAGCGGAAATTGTTTGTCAGGTCTGACATCAGTATATCCTTGAGTTTACCTTCAAAATTGCCATACTGGTCAGTAAATGCCTGTCCGCATGATCCATCGATCTCTGCCTGCATCAGCCTCTCTTTACCCTTCATAAGCGGAAAATCGTCCGCTTCAGGGTTGCCGATAGCCTCTTCAGTGGTTAATGCACGGGCCTTTACAGTGATATTTTTCTCAAGAAGGTTTTTGTCAATTATCTTGAGGGCGCGTGCCCTCATTTCGTCATATATATCCGCCATATTTTTAACCCTTTAACATGATAAGTTTTCTGGTTCCCTTTATCTGCCTGAAGTTTGCCCCCTGGCTGATGCATCTCAAGACAAGATCAGGGTCAAGCACCTTTGTCCCCGCGATCGCATCCACACCATAATCAAAAAGCACAGGTGAAAGGATAGCCGAGTCACCCAAGACTACAGTATATGTATCTTTGTTTTTTAATCTTAAAAGATCTTCAATAGTGTGGTTTGTTATTGCTGTGCCTGTAATCGCAAGCACATCGGCTTCAGGAATAAGCTCTTTTGCCTTTTCCTCAGGGTAATCGCCTGGCTGTGGATTCTTTTCTATTACCCAAAGGTTTTGCACAATCTCCCTTATTTTCGGGATAAATGGAAAATGGCCTATAATAGCGACATTTTTGCCCCTGCCCTTTTCAGCGATAATCTCGCTGGCATTTAATTCAGAGCAGCGAGACTCATCAATATCAATAAGTGAATTTATGCCTGCCATGCCAATAGCCGCCTCCAGTACGCTTTCTGAAAAGACCATATCTGTCAGTTCACGTGCGGTTCTATCCATAAGAAAGCCAGGAGATGCGACCAGTGGAGGGGTCTGTTTAAGGGCATCCCTTGGAAGGGAGGCTGCGAGCCCGCAATGGCGTGTGAGAACAGCCGTATGAAAAATGCCTATCCTTATATCTTTTATTTCTGCATCATGATTAAGTGATGCCAGTATATCTTTAAGTATCATGAAAACCTCTTTCCGCAACAGCTTCCAGGTCCGGCACAACCGGCCTGTGACGGGTTTGAACCACAGCAACTTGTGTCACCGACGCCTGGAAACCCTGATGATACATTGCCTGAAAAGGATGACGGCACAGAGACCCTTTTTGTCAATTTGTAACTCCCGCACCTGGTGCAGACGGGAGAATCGTCAGACCTTGTCATCAGTATTTCCATCTCACTGCCGCACTCATTACATAAATAATCATAGATTGGCATCTTTATCTCCCTTTGATATTAGCCTTGCCCTGATTCAAGACCCTTGATCTGCCTCAGATTTTTGAGCAGTCTTTCGGCTTCCGCCCTGCCAGGATTCAATGGCAGATGAGTCATGAGCCCTAACCCCTCGCTTGCCTCATGAAAATCCTCTTCTGAGAGGCTGCTAACAGCCACGCAGTTGGTAAGTGGGCTCACAGTAATGAGTTTCCTGGCAAGCTCAAGCCCTGACATGTCAGCAACATCTTCATCCATGATTACAAGATCAAAAGGCTTTTGTTTGATTATCCGAAGGGCCTCTTCACCCGAACCTGAATAAAGTACTTCATTGCTGCCATTTTCTTTTAATACAGCGATAAAATTAGAAAAAGAGTCTGCATTTTTACTAACCAGCATTAATCTCAACATAACGATCTCCATATCACAGTTGCTGTAAATACAGATTTATAAAGTAACCTCAGACCGTATACCTAAAACCTCAAACCGTTTATCACCAGTGTCCCTCTACATCAGCGTTCTCAGCATGGGGCAGCTTCCCATCCAGGTAGGCCTTTACTGCTTCTTTTACTGCCCCTGTTGCATCATTGGCTACTTTAACCTTGCCTGCCTGCAGGGCCTTGAATGCATTGGGGCCGCAATGGCCTGTCAAAAGCACCTGCGCCCCGCTGTTAACCACATTGCTTGCAGCCTGAATGCCAGCGCCTTTCATTGCGTTTACATTTGCGTCATTGTCAATAACCTGAAATTCCAGGTTATCGGAGTCAACAACAATAATGTATGCTGCCCTGCCGAAGCGGGGGTCAACCTGTGAATCCAAATCTTTTCCCTGAGATGTAATTGCTATCTTCATTTTATTGTGCACCTCCGCCGCCGCCACAGACCTGATCATCACTTATTTCCGGAAGGTTCCCGGCAATCAAATCCTCAACAACAGGCCTTATCTCCGGTCTTGTAGCATCATGATATACATTGATTCCTACCTGTCTGAAACCCATAAGGGGCCTCATCCCAATTCCGCCTACCACAAGGGCATTCACATTATGTTCTGCAAGCAGGTTTACAGGAACCATACACCCGCCCTGGACATGTGCCCTGTTATTTATTGTTGTTACCTGTGCGATCTCTCCATCCTTTACATCTACAAGTGTGAACACGTCGCAGTGACCGAAATGTCCTGCCCTCTGTCCGTCAAGACCGCCTTTGTCCATAGATGGAACTGCTATTCTTCCATTTTTCATAATCCAAATCCTCCTAAATTATATTTTATATATTAAAATAATCTGTTCAGCTATCAAGCCTTTCACTCACCCTTTTCCAGATCTTTGTTACCTCAGAGCATACATCCGAATCAGGCGCATATTCAAAAATATTTTTTGCATCCACCATAGCCCTGGTAAAAACAGGGTCAAATGGTATTTGCCCCACGTAATTAATATCATGGGCCTCGGCAAAGACCTTTATCTCCTCTGTTTTTTCTTTGTTCAGGTCATATTTGTTTACACACACCATTGCCGGTATCCTGAAAAATGAGGCGAGTTCCGCAACCCTTTTCATATCATGTACACCCGATACAGTCGGCTCTGTAACAATAAGCACTGCGCTTGCACCGCCAATGGATGCAATTACCGGGCAGCCGACGCCAGGTGCGCCGTCCGTTATGATAAGGTCTAAACCCCTCTCCTCTGCTATTCTTTTTGACTCCTTGCGTACAAGGGTTACAAGTTTACCGGAGTTTTCCTCCGCAATCCCGAGTCTCGCGTGCACCATAGGCCCGTGTCTCGTATCAGATATAAACCATTCACCGCAAGTCTTCTGCTCAAAGGTAATGGCCTTTTCAGGGCAAAAATAATGGCAGACCCCACACCCTTCGCAATCAACAGGGTCTATTATAAAATCAGAACTTATGGCATCATATCTGCAAAGCTCCCTGCAAAGACCGCACTCAATACATTTTGCCTTATCTATTTTAGCCTCACATCCTGCCTTAAAGGACTCGGATTTTTTTACCTCGGGTGCCATGATAAGGTGCATGTCAGCAGCATCAACGTCAGCGTCACAAAGGACCTTATTTTCTGCAAGGGATGCAATGGCCGAGACCATGCTTGTCTTTCCTGTTCCGCCCTTGCCGCTTATTATAACAAGCTCTTTCATCAATTGGTTCCCCCCGCAGCAACAATTTTCAAAATATTATCGTACAGGTCGATGAATTTCTTTTTATACTCAGGGATGCTCTCCACAATAAGTTCACCCTTTGAATATGATTCAGCTATCTTTCGGTCAAACGGGATCTCCATAAGTATTGGTATCCCTTCATCTGCGGCAAACCCTTGCACCCTGTCATCGCCCATGTCCGACCTGTTGATTATCAGACCGCAGGGGATGCCCAGTATTTTCACTGCGCCCACAGCGAGTTTCAGGTCATTAAGCCCGAATGGTGTGGGCTCTGTTACAAGGATTACAAAATCGGTATCCTTCATTGCAGATATAACTGGGCAGGATGTGCCTGGAGGGGCATCAATTATTGTGAGACCGCTGTTCCCAGCCATCTTCCTGACCTGTTTTATCAGGGGAGGTGACATGGCCTCTCCGACCCTTAACCTGCCATGTATAAACTTTATCCCGTTTTTAAAACCCTTTTCAATGACGCCAAGCTCTCTCCCTGTTTCGGAAATGGCCCCGGAAGGACATACCTTCATGCATCCGCCGCAACTGTGGCACAGGTCAGTAAATGTAAGCATGGTATCTGCTATGCGCACAATAGCCTTGAACTGGCATATCTCACTGCACTTTCCGCACAGGGTGCATTTTCCCTCATCTATCTGCGGCACTGGTGTTGTGACACTCTCTTTTGATTCCATTTGAGGCATTAAAAAGAGATGAGCATTGGGCTCTTCAACATCACAGTCCAGAAGCGTTACGTCCATTTGAGAAAGGGATATGGCCAGGTTGGTTGCAACTGTTGTCTTGCCTGTACCGCCCTTTCCGCTAGCAATACTGATTATCACAATATTATCCTTTTACCTGTCTCTGTTTTTTCATGTATGCATCCAGCGCTGCCTGAAGGGTCTCAGCAGCCAGAAATGCGCAGTGCCTGTCCTCTTCCGGTAAGCCTCCTGCCCTTTCCATAACAGCCTCTCCAGTTATCTCAATAATCTCATCAGGCCCTTTGCCAAGGGCCATTGCAGCCGCAAACGAACCGCATATATTACTTGATGCACACCCGTCAGTCATATAGTTGGATTTTATAACCTTCTCATTATCAAATTTAAGATATATCTCCATCCTGTCTCCGCACCTGCCATTAACCGAGGCATGGGCATCGGCATCTTCAATCGGCCCGAAATTATCAGGATCTATCCATCTCTCTATAGCCTCATGGCTATAGATCTTTAACAATTCAGCATATATAGGGTCATCAAACTCTTTTACAATTTTTAATGAATCATCCGCCATTAATTTCACCTGAAAATTTTAAACTTGAATATTTTAGACCTTTTCCATACGGCTGATGATATGGTCAACCATTTTATTGAATTCATCGCTGAAAATAATGCCCTTATCATAAAGATCTGAAAGCCTGCCTGTATCAGCAAGTTTTACAACCTCAGGTTCAATGGGGAGGCTTACAAGAAGATTAACCCCTGCCTTTTCAGCCATATGCTTTCCGCCGTCTGATTTGAAGAGATTGATTACTTCGCCACAATGGGGGCATTTCAGGCCATTCATGTTCTCAACAATGCCAAGCATTTCCATATTCACCTGTCTGCAGAAGTTAATTGATTTCCTCACATCTGCAAGTGAAATCTCCTGTGGTGTTGTTACTACAAGCGCCTTTGCATCCTTTATTGTCTGGGCTATTGTAAGGGGCTCATCACCTGTGCCCGGAGGAGAGTCTATAACAAGATAATCAAGTTCCGCCCAGTCCATATCAGATATAAACTGCCTGATAACACCTATTTTGATAGGCCCGCGCCAGATGGTTGCAGCATCCTTGTCAGAACCCATAATAGATTCAATGGAAATAACCTGCAAATTGGGCATGGGTTCAATAGGCATTGCCTTTCCTGTTACAGGCGATACGGCTATGTTTGCATTTATTCCAAGCATTCTCGGTATGCTGGGGCCATGAAGGTCCACATCCATAAGCCCTACCCTGTAGCCCTTTTTTGTCAGGCTGATGGAAAGATAGGCAGCTACACTGCTTTTACCCACACCACCCTTACCGCTCATCACAAGTATCTTGTTCTTAATTTTTCTAAGGCGTTTGCCTATCTCCATCTCCTGCTGAGACTGGGCATCCAAGCTTTTAAGCCCCTGGTTCTGTTGATTATTTGACATTTCTTTTTTAAACACCCCCATATTAAGTAAGTCTGTTAAAACAATTTTATAATCGTTTCTTTTAATTGCGGATATTCATAATCCATTATTTAAGGGCATTAAAGCAAAATTACATTAATGCCTCTTTTCATAGCCCTTTCCCCTGTGTCCTGCGCCAATTTTGCCTTTTCCGCAGCACCTGTGCTGCCACCTCCTGCATCCGGGCATTAAAAAGCGGGGCTGGAACATTGTCCCTTCAATATATGCCTTTAGCACCTCCTCAGCAGGGCCTGATATCTCCTGTATGACGTCAAGCCCTGATGAAAGAAGCATCTGCAGAAATGGCTGTGATACAGCACCACATATTAGTGTGTCAAGTTGAAGCTTTTTTATCCTGTGACACTTCTGTGTAATATCCTCTTCATCAATGGGATAAAAGAATCTCGATTCCTCCCTGTTATTGCTTATATTTACCACCAATAACTTCAGGGCTGTATCAAAAACCGGTGAAACCTTATTGTCCCATACTGGTATAGCAATTCTCATTTTTTACATTTTCAAGAAGCAAGCCGGAACAGAAGCTTCCTGTTCCGACATGCTTTTAAGTAATAATTCGGGATACTATAATGTTTGACTGTTAAAATCACTCTGTTTTATTCAGGTCTTTGAGCCTTTTTTCAACAGCATCCAGTTCATTTCTAAGCAATTCAGCCTCAGATTTTAAAGCAGCCTCTTCCTCGTTGCTGTCGTAATATGAAGGCCCGGCATAACCAAAACCTCCCCTTCGGCCTGAGCCCAAACCTCTTCCACGGCCTCTACCTCCAAAAGCTGAAAAACAACGGCCAAAAAAGGACCTGTTTGCAGGGTTGCATAAACCCCTTCCTCCACCTGTCATTGGCCCCATTCCATCAGGGCCTCTTCTGTTTAGTCCCGGCATTGGATTACCTCCTTGTATGAAATGTTAAAGTTTAGCATCTAATACATCTACAGATAAAGCATTTAGCATGCCATAAAGAATTTTGATTTATTGATTCTATAACAATTTGTATTGATTAAATAAATTAGATGACAATCGGATAATGGTATTTATGTGATATTGCATATTTGCAATACTGCAATATTGCATCATTGCATTAATGCAATACTATTTCGCAAATTTTGATCTCCCATCCTGATGAGTGGGGCTGATACCCATCTGCCTTATTTTCCGCCAGAGTGTTGCCGGGTGTATGCCCAGGGCACTGGCAGTGGCTTTTCTGTTCCACCTGTTTTTTTCAAGGGCGCTGTATATATAATTGCGCTCCATCTCTTTAATACCAGTGATATCGCGTGCAAGGGGGGGGGGCGTTACTGACTTTGTTGATCCGGCAAGGTAGTCGGGCAGGTGCTCGATACCGATATATCCATTTTTACAGACTACCGTTGCATAATCGAGTATGTTTTCAAGCTCCCTTATATTCCCGGAAAATTGATGGGCCATAAGGAGAGGCATTACATCGGGTTTTAGCCCCAATATGTTTTTGCCTTTCAGATCATTGAACCGTTTAATAAAATGAGAAACAAGAAGCGGGATATCTCCTTTTCTATCTCTCAATGGTGGCAGTTTAAGCCTTACAACATTTATCCTGTAATAGAGGTCTTCCCTGAATTTTTTCTCTTTTACCAGATTTTCAAGATTTTTATTGGTTGCAGCCACAAAGCGGACATTTGCCTTTTCAGTCTTTGTACTCCCAAGGGGTTCATAAGTCTTGTCCTGTATAACCCTTAAAAGCCTTACCTGAAGGGCAGGGGAGATATCCCCTATTTCATCCAGAAAAAGGGTCCCGCCTTCAGCAAGGGCAATGCGTCCGGCCTTGTCCTTTTTTGCATCAGTAAAAGCACCGGCCTTGTATCCGAAAAGCTCTGACTCTAAGAGGTTATCCGGGATTGCGCCGCAGTTGATTGTAACAACGGGCCGCTTTTTTCTTGCGCTCATGGAATGGATGGCCTTTGCAAAGAGTTCCTTTCCAGTACCGCTTTCGCCCTCAATCAATACTGTTGAATCGCTGTCAGCAAGCTGCTCCAGGATACCAAAAAGGCGCTGCATCTCCTCATCTTTACTGATTATGTCATGGAATGAGTGGCTTTTATCAAGTTCTTTTTTAAGGGTTTCAACAAGGCTCAGGTCTCTGAATGTCTCTACGCCTCCTATCACTTTACCCCTGTTGTTTTTGAGCAGAGCGGTTGAAATGCTGATGGGTACACGGTCACCATTTGCGTTCACAATATAGATAGATTGGTTAACCACAGGGCTTCCTGTTTCCACCGTGTGTCTGAGGGAGCAATGGCTTTCACATATGCTTGCCCTGAAGACCTCCCAGCAATGGCGGCCAAGCGCATCCTTCTTGCTTATGCCTGTAATATTTTCAGCAGCCCGGTTAAAGGAGGTTATCCGCCAATCCGAATCAACGGTAAATACGCCGTCCGCTATGCTGTCCAGTATGATCCTGGTCTGGTTTTCCTGTATGTTTTCCATAATTTTTTAAGAGAAACCATAACCATATAAACAGCTTTTGTCAATTTTGCTTATTTATGAACGCGTCAGGATATATGCGGATTCAGACTCCCGAGCAGACCCGCAGCGTCTGATCTGCACCTTGTGCAGTGATGCATCTGGGGCATAAAAGCACCTGCCGCCTTTCTAAGCCTGTGCATAATATCCTTTCCAGGAGAGGGGATGCCCTCCATGTCAGTGCCTTTGACTGGAATCAGCGGGATCATGTTCATAAGATCAGCGCCCATCATACCAACCCTTTTTGCAAGAAAGGGGATATGATCTTCATTCACACCGGGTATCACAACTGAATTTATCTTTACAGTAAAATTATTCTTTTTTAAAAGCGTTATGGCCTCAAGCTGATTGTTTATCAGGAGTTCAGCGCCGTCTTTCCCGTAGAGCCGGGTCTTTTCGTAATCAATCCATTTATAAATCATGGCCCCGATCAAAGGATCAATGGTATTAATGGTAATGGTGACAAATCTTACATCAAGCTCTTTAAGCCCCTGGATATATTCTACTATATTCAATCCGTTTGTAGAGACACAGAGCGCTATCTCAGGATTTTTTTTACGAATGAGCTCGAATGTCTTCAGGGTGGTTTCGGGATCGTGGAATGCGTCACCCGGCCCTGCAATCCCTGCAACCGAAAGAAATGGCATCTCATCAAGCGCCTGTTCAAACCTTGCAACTGCCTCTTCAGGGGTGATTACCTCTTTTGTAACACCGGGCCTGTTTTCATGGACACAGTCATAATCCCTTCTACAGTAGGAGCACTGGATATTGCATCCAGAGGCAACAGGCAGATGTATCCTTCCATATGCCCCTTTTGCCTCTGAAAAAAAACAGGGATGGAGTCTGTTTTCAGGTAATGTACTATTAAGCATGTTTATTACCTTATCACTCTTCCTGTTTTTATTGCATCCTGCGGGCAGACAGAGATGCAGTCACAGCAGTTATTGCAGTTGGTCTCTGCCGGACGCGTTCCCATCTCACATATCTTCAGACACTTGTTGCAGTCATTGCATGCGCTGGTTTTATAGACCTTAAACAACGATATCCCTTTTAAGGCATCAAGGATGCCGCCTGTCGGGCACAAAAATCTGCACCACAAGTTACCGATTACAAGCCCAACCACAATAAACCCGATTACAATAAATGTGCGCACAAGCCAAATTGTGTTGGCATGCTCAAATGTAAGGGATATGGAATTTATAAACTCACCGATGCGTATTGGGACATTTACCCTTGGTTGCGCCATTACATAATAGCCATACAGCGCTAACAAAAGGGCAACATATTTAAACCATGGAGCCGTCTTTGTGAGGGTATTCTTTATCCTCAGTTTTATGGGAGATATGATTCCGAAGATCTGATTTACAAAACCGCCAGGGCAGGCCCATCCGCAAAATGCCCTGCCAAAAAGGATTACAGAGACAGGCAGAAGCAGCCAGAAGCCCCAGAACATGGTAAGGAGCCTTCCGTGGCAGGTTACAACCGGACAGTTCTGGCAGCTCACATAGGGCACAATAAATGGGCATCTGAATATGCCATAAAATGACCATTGCCCCATTATTGCAAAAAAAATAAGCTGGCTGAGGCGTCTCCACCAGAGTAAAGGTTTTGTCCTTGCCTTTGTATCGGTAAATATCTTTTTCTGAAATACTGTATTTCCTGTATCAGACATCTTTTACCCCCAGCTTTTCAATGAGTCTCATCCCATCTTCGGATATTGCAGGTATGAATCCTGCTGCCTCAAAATACCCCTGCCCCTCTTCGCTTCGTATAAACTCTATATAATATTCAGCAAGCTCCGGCTCTTTTGCATCCTTCATCATGCCTATGGTAAATGTGAGAGGCGGGGGCGGGAAAAACTCTTCAGGTATCGGTATGATCTCTGCCTTGTCTCTGAAAAGCGCCATCCTGGTAAGCCTTCTTTCAACTATAGAGACATCACCTTTGCCTTCAATAAGCTCCTGCATGGCCCGCTGCACACAACTGCTTTTGATAATGCAGTTTTTCATGGCTGCATCCAGTATCCCTGCCTTTTTTAAAAGGACATTAACAGCATCCCCACCTGGAGGAGAGGCATCAGGAGAAAGTATCACCCTTACACCTGGTTTTATCATGTCATGGATGTCTGTGATATTGGCAGGGTTGCCCTTTGGAGTGACAAGCACATAGCTTGTAAAACAAAGTGGTTTAAAAAAGAGCATCTTGTCAGAGCCCCTTAATTTTTTTGATAAATCAAGAACCCTTCCTGCAAACACCTCTGTTGTGGCGCTCCCTAGCAATGATTTACCAAGGGCCGCGGCAAAGGCGCCCGTATAGGCGATCTCCACCCCTGTTTCCTCCCTGAATCTCTTATTTGCAGGTATGAATGCCTCGGCAAGCCCTCCGCATGACCAGACCTGAAGGGTATCACTGCGGAATCTTTTTTCTGCCCTCAATGGCACAGGGATGGCTGTTGAAATGGCGGCAACGGCAGAACCTGCAATAAAGGCCCTTCTGCTTATACAACTCTCTTTTTGATTATTCTCTTTCATACTGTAGCCCCCTTTTGGTTGGTCACATACTAATACAAGAGGAATGGATAACGGTCAAACTGGAAAAGCTGATACAAAATGGCATTATATTCGGAAATGCCAATAATATGCGGCTGTTAAACTGTTGTATGAAGCGCTATCTAATAGAGAAAATTTTTTATATATTTTTTTAACTGATTGAGGTAAAAACAGAAAAAATTCTTGCCACACACATTTAATCTTAAAGAGGCGCAAAAATATGGAACCGAAAAAGGCCAGGGAATCCTTTGTTACAAAGACATCATTGATACTGCCTCCTGATACGAACAATCATGGGACAATTTTCGGCGGGAAGACCATGTCGCATATAGACGAGGTGGCAGGTCTTTCAGCAATGAGACATGCGCGCATGACTGTTGTTACGGCATCAACAGACTCGGTGGATTTTTTAAATCCCATCAAAAGCGGGGAGGCACTATGTGCAGAGGCATTTGTAACATGGACAAATAACACCTCAATGGAGGTCTTTGTAAAGGTGCTGGCTGAGAACCTCTTTACAGGCAAACAGATAACCTGTACCACGGCATTTCTTACTTTTGTTGCAATAGGCCCGGATGGCAGGCCACACCCGGTGTCGCCGGTTATTCCTGAAAGTGACATAGAAAAGAGGCTTTATGAAACAGCCCCTGAAAGGGCAAGGCACAGGAAAGAGCGGAGAGAAAAATCAAAAAGGTTTGCTGAGGAATTCGGCATTTAAATGGCTGAGATATTATACCCAAGGCATGAAAACAAAAAAGGGTAAATCAAAAAGCGGATTTACCCTTTCAATGCTAGTTTGTGGCTTTGCTAATGCTTTGGCAAAAGGCTGGCTTGCCAGGGCGTAGTTCTAAACGAATACATGGGCTAATGATTATAGCCCGGCTTCGCTTTCAGCTATGCCGTGGCAGTCTCCTTTCTTAACTTAGTTTAGAACGGAGACTGGTCGGGACGACTGGACTTGAACCAGCGGCCCCCTGAACCCCATTCAGGTGCGCTACCAGACTGCGCTACGTCCCGATCGGGTCAAGAGATAATATAAAAACAGTAATACTGTCAACCATATTATTTTTAAAGTTTTAAAAATACCTTTTTTTGCACATTTTATTGTGCATATGTGCAAATTATTAAGGGCGTTTTTACATAGGCATTAAGAAAATAAGCATAATAACAGCATGTTACAACATGGCATGATAGTTGCAAAATCATTACGCATTTTTATCATTCAGAGGGGAAAATGAGCAGAACAGATTGCATAAGTAACAGGAACATAAGCATTGTATCCTCATACCTAAACAAGAAGAAGGGCGGAAATCCCATGCTGTTTCATGGTCTTCCCTTTCCATCAGACAGATATGATACCCCTGAGTCATTCTTTTTGAATGAAGATGAATGGACCACCTATGATAACTTTCACAGGATAATGAGAAGGGCAAAGGATCTTTCTGAGGAGCCCTTTTTCTATTTCAACTGCGGTTCTTCTTCTGCCATGCTGAAATCATGGGGAAGGTTCGATTATATGGCAAGGTTTTTTGCCGGGCCTGATGACGGTTATAAGAGGGTGCCCTTTTTCAATTATAATATCAATGATACAAAGGATATCGAAGTAATTCTCCCTCCCTACTATGATAAGACCCTGAAAAAAATGAGGACAATACTCAAGGTTATTTATCACAGTGATATAGATGTTAACCGTGAATTTATTGTCGATTCATACAGGAGAGGTATCATCTCATCTATCCCGACCGTATGGAGTCTGCCTGCTGCTGATATTATACAGCCCTTGAAGTCATATGACCCGGTTATTCTCCTGAACGATGAGCCTGAGTTTAAGGGCTTTAACCTGCAAGCCAGTATGGAAGATGGCAGCTTATGGGTCACTGACCCCATAGACAATGTACGAAAAAAGGTCGGGAAAAAGGTTGTTCTTTTATCAGAGAGGCTCAATGAAAAGGAGGTTTTTCTGGGCAAATACACAGATCTTGAGATAAACCGTGTAAATGGTAAAAACCCCTGCGCCATACTTATTACTGAAACTGTCAGGGGGGATGATCGCATCATATTAAGAAATGGTGAAATATTTAATTCTCCCTATTTTATCCTTGATGTTACCTATGGCAGGTTTTCATGGTTCAGACGCATCATTAAAATGATACAGAAAAACAGGTATGAATCCGATTCCGAATCTCACCTTGTGGACACAATTAATAACCTTCGGCTTAACATCAAGGCAAGAAACAAGGCATATGAAAAACTTAAGGTGGTAAATGAAGAGCTTGAGGATGCAAAGGCCAGGCTTGAGGATTACAGCATCACACTTGAACAGAAGGTGGATGAGAGGACAAAGGAGCTTGAAAAGGCGAGAAAAGAGCTGCTTGTCTTAAATGAGGGACTTGAGGAGAAGGTGAAAAGGCAGATTGATGAACTGAATAAATATAATAACCTCAGGAGATATCTCTCACCCAATGTTGCGGAAAAGATATTATCGGACAGTGATGCCCTCTGGGCAACACCCAGGAGAAAGATGATGACAGTCATGTTTACTGATATCAGGAACTTCTCCACGTTTACCGATAACCTTGAGCCTGAAGAGTTGTTCAGCCTTCTTCAGAACTATATCACAGAGATGACAAAAATTGTATACCGGTATGACGGCACACTAAACAAGATTATTGGCGACGGCCTGCTGATTTTTCTGGGTGACCCTGTACCCATGGCTGATCATGCCCATAGGGCAGTCATGATGGGAATAGAGATGCAGAAAAAGACTGAGGAATTAAAAAAAGACTGGAGGTATTTCGGTTATGAATTCGGCATGGGCATAGGTATAAACACCGGGTTTATGACAGTAGGAAATATCGGTTCAGAGATGCAGCTTGACTACACAGTGATCGGAAACCAGGTAAATGTCGCTTCCCGCCTGGAATCTAATGCAAAGGCAGGTCAGATACTTATCAGCCAGAGGACATACAGCAGCGTACAGGATATTGTTGAAGCAGATAAAATAGGGGAGATAATGGTCAAGGGTATACATAACCCCGTACTAACCTATAATGTCAGGTGCCTCAAGGCATTCTGAAGCGGGCGGGGTATAATACAAACTACCATCTTTTGTCTTTTATCTGTCAGTTTTTAGATTTTACTTGCATTTACCTTACATTTACCTGATAAATGTGAAAATTCAGGCGGTTTTGAGTAGGACATCCATCTATCTGAACCTGAGGGAGCTATACTGCACTGTGGACCATGATATTATTATTGATGTTGTGGGTAATACAAGCGCCTTCTCAATGATGGGAGAGAGCAGCGGGTACATGATAACCATAAACGGCCATGTATACCTGCTTGAGTGCGGTTCTCCTGTTTTTCCCTACCTGGGGTACAAGGGCATTGCCGGGATCAAAGGTATCTTCGGTACCCATTCCCATGAAGACCATAAAAGATGGTTTACGGATATAGTACTTTTCAATTTTTATAATCCACATTCAAAAGGCAGGATCAGGCTTATTTCATCCGAACCTGTCCTTGAAGAGTACCGCAAAAACTCCAAGGGTGCACTTGAAAGGTCCCTTTCCATTGATTCAAAAAGGATAGTAGACATCCCGTATGATGTAATGGTTGAAGAATGTATTATTGGCCCCAGGGAAAAATATTTCATAAATCTAAAAGACAATAAAAACGGCACATTCCGATACTGCGTTCAAGACCTTGATGGAAATGAAATAGGCCCTGACCGGGCAAAGATATTTTTCAATCACAGGGCAAACCGGCCAAGGCTTCTCTTTAAGGATGAAGAATCCAGCGAATGGGTTGAACCTGCAAGCTATTACCCCTTCAGCGCCACATCATTTTATAAAAAAGAGAGAAATGATTTTTTTGATGATGAGGCAGGGCTTACTGTAAGGGCAATTAAATCGTCTGTATGGCATGGTCTTCCATCAGTCGCATTTAAATTCATGACAAAAAAAAGCAGCCTCCTTTACAGCGCAGACACTGTATGGAAGCCCACCCTCTGGAAAGAGCTCTGTGATACCTACCGGCCCCAGTGTTTTGAAAAGATAAGCCGCGATAAGTTTGAGGAATCAGCCATTATATATGCCGACATAAACGACTTTATTGAACGCACCTGGAGCAGGGAGAGATATGAAAGGGCAATGGAGGCATATAAAGGCTCTGTGGTCATACATGATATTGCCCCGAAAAACAGCATCGTACATACAGATTATGCGGATATAGCAAACGCACCTTTTGAAAATATGGTCTACACCCACAACCCTGATAACCTGACATCAACGAGGCCCATGCTGAGTTCAGGCAAAAGGATCGTCGTAGACAGGGGAAAGCTTTTCGAGTCTGTCGGGGGTAAATTATTCCCCTTTGATGCAGATATCTATATACGCCACTGGTCAAGAAACATGGTTGGATATAAATCTGAAAATGGTCCCTATAAAGTTATAGAGAGAGATGGCCTCCTGGGGATTGCAGAGATAGAGAGCCCTGAAAAAGGGATCATGCGGGTTGAACTGTATGAAGAGATAAACGGGGAATATTTTCCACTCCTTTCAAACTCAGATGAATATTATGCAACCCGGCCTGATGGAAGGATAGAAAAGGTGAAAATTACAAAAAACAGGACATCGGGCAGGGTGGTAAAAAGCGTAAGAGGAAAGATCAGATAATTTTATATAGCTCAGGCCTCCTGTCATTAAACCTGTCATTCATGGCGGTTATAGATTTATCCCTTGCCCTTTCAACATCAATATCAATAACAGCTATACCCCCTTTACTCTCTTCAAGCGAAAGAATTACCTCCCCCTTAGGGTCTACTATCTGGCTTTTGCCTGTAAACTTAAGTTCAGGCTTTCCGCCCCGCGCCTCAGAGCCGATACGGTTTGCAGTAACAGAGTAGACCCCGTTTTCAAGGGACCTTGTTCTCATGGCCATATGGCACCCTGTAAGGACAAGGTTTGCGGGGTGGCAGATAATGTCTGCACCTTTTAAGGCAATGGTCCTTGCTGCCTCCGGGAACCACCAGTCATAGCAGATCATGATACCCACCCTTGCAAAACCGATATCATACACATTGAACCCTGTGTCACCAGGTGTAAAAAATAACTTTTCCTCATAAAATAGATGGCTCTTCCTGTATAGCCCGACAAGACCATCAGGGCCAACAAGCACAGCAGAATTGTAATATTTCCCATTATCTCTTTCCGCAATGCCAAAGACTAAATAAAGGTTCTTATTTCGTGCATACCTTATCAGTGCATCACTGGTTGACCCATCAGGTATCTCCTCGGCAAGCCCTTCAAGTTCACTTATCGAGGTGAACTGGTAGCCTGTGGCAAACAGCTCAGGAAGTACAACCAGGTCGGCCTTTATACCCTCCATTACCTTGATTGCCTGTTCAAGGTTTTTTTCCGTTTCGCCAAATTGCGGATTATTCTGGTAAAGGCATGTCAGCATTCAAATCCCCCTGTTAATATAAGCTGGATTCAATAAAAAAAAGGCCTATATGAAGGTTTTTATAACTTCTTAATATTATTGTCTTGAGAAAAATAACTGCATAGTCTAGTAATCCTGTAAAAGCACTAATATGTATATAACAAAAACCTTACTGGAGATCAAAAGAATGATTGAAAAAAGGCTCCCCTCATTTGTTATCCACAGCTATGGCATCTCCACCATGACCTTCAACATGATGATGCTGGTGGCCATATATTATTACAGCTACTTTATGACCGATGTTGCGCTTATCAACCCTGCACATCTGGCCATATTCATGTTTATCACACATATAGTGGATGCCGTGTCTGTACCTGTGGGTGGGGCAGTGATCCAGAAAACACAGTTCAGGTGGGGCCAGTTCAGGTCATGGCTCCTGTTTCTTCCAATTTCCACTTTTGTGTTTTTTACCATTACCTTTACAAACATACCCTCTGTCAGTTACTGGATTAAAATATCATACCTTGGTGCCGCCTACCTGATTGCCCATGTGAGCCTAAACTTTGCCTTTAATGCACAGCTCGGCCTCATTTCTGTAATGTCAGGCAATACAGATGACAGGGCAAAACTCTCAGCAAGAAATGTGCAATATCAGTATGGCTCACAAATAATATTCAGCATTTTTATTGTTGATGTACTGAAAAACCTGAGAATGGATTATGGTGAGTCAACCGGATTTTTTTTAACAGTAATTGCACTGGCAGCATTACAGGTGCTTGGGTACTGGCTCCTTTTCAAGCAGACAAAGGAATATGACGCCTATAATCCTGATAAAAAGTTAAAGACATCCAATAATATGACCGCTTATGAAATGCTAATGCAGGTTATAGGCAACAGGCCCCTGATCGTTATAATGATTGCTGATACCTTAAAAGATGTAGCAATATTCGGTCTTACATCTGTAGCAGTATACTACTTCAAATATGTTTCAGGTGACGAATCATGGATGAAGTACTATCCGCTTTGTTCAGCCGGGGCAATCCTTTTAAGCTCATTAATAGCGCCAGTCTTAACCAAAAAATTTGGCAAAAAGGAGATATGCGTATATACCGCCTTAATAGGCGTCATTGGGTATATTGTTCTGCGCTTTTACGGCGCAGTGAGCCCGATTGCCTATATAGTAATCATCTGCGCCACAAATCTTGTAGTTTATCTGCCTATGCCGGTAAGGCAGGCCATGTATATGGATGCTGCAGAATATGGCCTCTATAAAACAGGGAAAAATGCAAGCGCCCTTATAGTATCAATGTATACCATGCCCGTAAAAATAGGTATTGCAATAGCCCTTACACTTATACCCGCATTTCTGGCATTTATAGGCTATGAGGCCAATATGGAGACAACCCCCGAATTTGTTGAGAGCCTTATGAACCTTATCGCATTATTACCGGCAGCATGCTACCTGGTCGCAGGTTTTGTATTTTTCTTTTATGACCTTACTGATGAAAGGGTGGCATTTTACATGGAGGAAAATAAGAAAAAAAGGGGGCAGGATTGAAATCGAAGGTTCAAGGTTTAAGGTTCAGGGTTCAAGGTTCAAGATTGAAGATTAAGCAAAAGATGCAATGTGATCTGGATAATAGATGATATAACTGTAGGGGCAGGCCCCCGCGCCTGCCCGCTTCTGGCGTTTTAAAATAACCATCTCTGGGCAACCAGCTGCCTTCATTCTGGTATACCGGGAATATGTCGGGCCAGGCACAGGGTTGTCCCGGCAACTTCTTAATACATTTGGAGGGAATATCTTTACATTGAATAAGATGCCGGTTTTAACTTTATCTTGACAACCCTTAATAATCTTGTCAATTATCTGTTCTAAAATATTCATATCGTATTTGAAAAAATTGACTCAATAATTTTTCTATTCATCAAGGAGGCGTTATGTCTGAAAAACTTAAGAAATCCCTGCTTTATACCTATGGAATCGGGGATCTGTGCTTCACCCTGCTGGTCTGTATGGAGGTTTATTTTTTCACCCTGTTTCTTACCGATTATGCCAAGTTCTCGATGTTCACCGGTAGCGTAATTGTGGTTGCCACTGGTATCGGTGATATCGTTTGCGCCTTCCTTGCCGGTGTTATCCTTCAGAGGGTCTCATTTAAGTTTGGAGGGAAATATAGATCATGGCTCGTTATTGCCCCTCCATTGGTTGTTATCCTGTTTATCTTTCAGTTTTCAAAGGTAGGCGGCGAGGCGCTTGCAGCGACGGTCATCATTATAGGTTTCCTGGCAAGTCATCTTTTCTGGAACGTGGGTTACGGTGCAATAGGCGGCCTGATGGGGAGCATAACACAGGATCAAGATGAAAGAACCATCCTTTCCAGCAGCAGGGCGCAGGGACAGTCCGCCGGAAACCTGGTGTTCTCATACACCGGCGCAAAGATGGTTCCGATTTTTACTGCGGGCATTGGCCTTGTCTATGGTTTTTCCCTCACCATACTTATTTTCGGTATCGTGATGATACTTGGATATCTATATCTGTACAAGATGTCTGCTAACACTAAAGCAGCAGAAATGGAAGCCGCTCCTGTTGAAGCAGCAGCGCCTGATAAGAAGAGTGTGTGGGAAATGGTGGTGCTTGTCTTTAAAAACCCGCCTCTTTTATTTCTCATTCTTGGCGAGACATTCAGAAACACCTGTCTTTTCTTTATCTTATCCTTTGCAGCCTATTATTTTAATAATGTATTGAGGAATGAGGCATTTCTTTCTGTATTTATCTTAGGAAATGGCATCGGCACACTCCTGGGCGCATTTGCCGCTCCATGGATCGGAGTTAAAATAGGTAAACGCCACGCTTACGGACTGGCCTGTGTTATAAGCGGGCTTGTCTATTTTTCAGTGGCCTTTATTGAAGTGAACTCATGGAGTTTTACAATCATCTTTACCATTGCAGCCATGATAGCATGTGCATCCCAGGCTATGATCGGCGCCCTATTTGTGGATACATCAGTATACGGGGAGTGGAAAACCGGTAAAAATATCCTGGGGTTCACCATGTCCATGATGATGATGCCTATTAAATTCGGATTACTGATAGGAAGAGGTATCATAATGGCAGGATTGGTATTGATCGGTTATGTAGGTGGTGCGGAGCCGACACCGGAGGTAGCGAGTGGTATCAGTACCCTCATGGTTTATGCCCCGGCTATAACCAGTATCCTCGCAGCGATAATTTTTTATCTCGGATACAGGATTAAGGATACGGATATCGTCAGGATGCAGAGCGAGCTCGCAGCTAAAAAATAGCACCGTGAACTGTTTACACATGGTAAAAACGGGAGACTATACAGTTGATATAAAAACCTAAAGAGGAGCGCTAATATCAAGGCGGTTAAAGGTTAATACTTTTAACCGCCTTTTTAAGATGATCACGATTCTTTCTCCTTTTATTCTTTTTCTCCATAATAAATTAACCCTGAAGTATAATACCTGGCATTTGATAAAAAATAGTCGACGATCCTGATATATCTGTAATATAAAAGTTATTACCTGAGATACTCGGAGATTTATAATAACAGACATTGAAAATAAGAAATCATCTTCCATAGTGATTTTAACTTCGCTGGTTATTGCCACCTTGTTAACAGCACTGGTTTCGCCGCTTTCTTTCGGGGCCTGCCCCAGGCTGCCCCCTCCTTCGGGGAACACAATAATAGTTGATATGGTAGAGGGAATATGGAACGCTGTAAACAGTGCCGTTCCGGGAGATACGATCCTCATGGCAGATGGAACATATAATCTTGGCGCAACGGGTCGTTACGTATGGATCAAGGTTAATGTTATAACCATCTGAAAGTGGGGATAGCCGAACATACATTGGCAATCCGTGTCCGAACGCAATTGGTTACGTGGGGCATTTCGGAGGGATAGTCAGAAACAATTTTATATCTGCTTCCAACCCTTACCTTTTCGCATCGGAAGATGGCGCAAATACCGGAATTGCCCTGTGGCAGTCATGCAATTCAAAGGTATGACATAACTCCCTTGCCTTTACTGGAACACCTTACAGTGCAATTGAATATCGATTCAGTAATACACAGGCTGTTATCATGAACAATCTTACCACTCATAACATAATGCAAAGAAATAACGCTCAGGCGAATCTGGCCGGAAACCTGCAATCCCAGCCAATTACTATTTTTGCAGCGTAACGTAGCGAACTATAATGAAAAAAGCCAGATTATTTTATACAAAAAAAGAACGAATAATTTATCACGTTGAAAACTTCACGGAAGATCGGGAACAATTTACCCTGAGTAGAATAGGCCCAGCCAAAGCCTGAAACTTCTATCACCAGCGAGAGGATAAGACAGGATTCTCTTGATTTTACAGGTTGACTTCTTTCTTTCTATATGGGTGAGTCTCTACTCTTTTTGACTGAACTTCCCATTTTGTAAAAAACAAATTACCTCTCTTATCACCTCATCATTCTTCATTAAGAAAGGATGCGCCACAGGTAATGTAATATGATCGGTCATACCAGCGAGTTTTGTATTATCCACTGATACCTTGCCGTCATCAGGGTCGGGCAGCATTGATGATAATATAGGGTTGATGCTTTTCGTGCCTGCGATAATCCCTACATAAATATTTGACGGCCCAAGACTCGCCGGGATACTCATACTGTCTGTACCAAGCTCTTTAACGGCAGGGCCATTAAACCACACGAATCCCGGAACCTTTTTAAGCTTGTCAACCACCTGACTCCCCTTATTCGGAGGTCCAAGCATAACAACCCTGCCCAGGTTTTTTATTTTCCCGGTGCTTAAGTATTGCCTGACAAGAATGCCGCCCAGGGAGTGGGTTACAAAGTGTATCTTGCTGTTTTCCGGGCATCGGACAAGAGCATTATCTATGGACTCTTTTGCCAGCTTTTCAATACCGTATTTTCTGGAAGGGTAATTATAATTAACAGTGAAATATCCCTTTTCTTTTAAAGCCGATTCCATCCTGTTAAATGAGCTGCTGCTCCTGGCAAGACCATGTAAAAGGATCACGCATTCGTCTGAGAAAACATATGATTGTATGCCCATAATAAAAATAACTATTCTGATCAGTAATCTCATATCTAAAAGCTTTGTTCACTCAGTAACAATTTTAATAGCGCCTATCCCAAACAGGGCCTCGAACATATTTGCAGCGCCGCCATGCTCTACAATTTTCCCATTAACGACCTTGTCTACATTAACAGTAGTAATCTCGACCTTTTTTCCTGTCGGTTTCATGCCGAGCCATTCTCCGATATGTGTAGCACGAGCTGTAATGCATGATACAACCCACTCTCCCTCTGCTATCTGTTTTTCTATGATCAGATGCAAATCAGGAAATGTCTTTCGCACCCCTGTAATATGCTCTCTGGCCCCCTCCACCCCAATCTTTTTCCTTTCCGGGTCAAGGGCTTCAACATAATCAGGTGAGATGTATTGATCCAGGTTATCCACATTACCGGTGTTCGCCGCCTCAATGTATCGCTGTACAAGCTTTTTGTTATCTTCAATAGTCATCGCTTCATTCTTACCTCATTTCTTTTTTTGTCTGTTACCAAGGGTATTAGTTGCTTTTGTATTCAGACCTCCTGTCCCTTCTTCTTACAAATTCGCTCATATATTTTTCGCCCTTCATCAATCAGTTTTTTAGCGATGTATTTTCCTGAATAACCAAAGGCACCGGTAACAGCATGTATTTTATTATCCATATATTCTCTCAATAAAATATTATACGAAAATGGTTTTGCATAATGTTCTCATAGTGTTGCGAATCAGGCTATCAGTATGCTTTTTGCCCTTATGTATCTCTTCGATAGTCATTTACAAAGAGCCTTTAAATTCATGATTTTCTATGATAACCAAGGGAACCTGGTAATTTTGGATTCTATAATGATACTCATAAGCAGTTTCATAACCAAGCCTTTTATATAATCCAATCGCTGATTTGTTTTCCGCTATTACCTGTATATAAGATGAAGAAGCCCCATTTTCAAAAGCCCATTGTAACATACCGCTGATCAGCTTATATCCATACCCTTTATTCCGGTGTTGCGGATGGGTCACGATATCGAATAGGCCGAATAAACCATCGGATAAAACACCAAGCCCGCAGGAAATAATTGCATTTTCTACAGATAGTGACGCAAGAATATGTCTCGCCTTAATGTTATTAATTATTTTTATGTGGGTAGAATGTGACTTTATTTCTTTGCCGGATAATTCACAAAAATATTTCATCCATTCGGGAACTGTTACAGGATCAAATTCAAGGGATTGAAACTCCCTGTTTTTCAGTTCCAGAGATAATACAAGCGAATGATCATCTTTTGTGTAACCTCTTGCGTCAAGAATTCTCTCTATTTCAGTATTATCATTAAAAGACAGCAACCTGAAAATGCACGGTTGCTTTTTAGAATTGTAGAGGTGCTCATATTGTTGTATCAGGCTTTTCAGCGAATCTGTTCCGGGAGTCAGTACAGTAATAGAGTTTGCCCTTTTTGTATACCCGTCAGCAAAGCGCGATATCCAGCCATTATCATCAAACTCTTCAAATGCGGGCCATGCTTTTAAACCTGCTTTTTCGATCCTGATAATATTCATAGCCTTATTATTTGTTCAGCATACCTTCCAGTATCTCTGCTGCGCTTTTTACATATTTAGGACAGAGTGTATAAAACAGGTTTTCTTCTTTTGCTTTTTTAATACCATCAGCAGTCGCGACATTACAGCCAAGAAGCTCCTTACAATCTGTTGAGCCATACCTCTGCTCAAAACTTTTTGTAAACTCAACCACAGCATCATACACCTTTTTACGACCATCCGCAGTTACGCAGTTTTGATCCCCTAATTTTAAACCGAGAACCATATATGCACCTGTAACCGCCCCACAGGTTTTGCCATTACGCATACCACCACCAAATCCGGCAGAAATCTTCAGGGCGGTCTCTTCGTCAAGATCAAACAGTTCGCAATACTCGGTGAGGATCGCCTGAGAACACGCATAGCCTTTGTTAAATTTATCGACAGCATTTATTATTCTATTCAATTCCATCCCCCATATAGGTTGTACTTCAACGGACACTTTTATTTCCTGCTGTTATTCTCAACTATTGATTGCAAGGCTTTAAAATGTTCAGTTATCTTGAAATAAATCTTAAACTCCTGGCCATTACTATTTTCACACTCGAAGTAATCAAACATATCTCCATTGTTTTCAGTTAGTGCCTGCTTCGATGGGAATAATTGAAGAGTCTTTAAGATATCATATTCCTCTTCAACCCTGAAGACGTGAAAAGCAGTTTCAAATGTTTTTCCATCACCAGAAGATAATATTGATCTGATCAGTCCTGAAGCCATGCGGGAATTCAGTTCAGATTCTTTTCCAAGCATATGATATGCATATGATTTTAATGTATGAGCCCTTATCCTTGTAAAATTTTGATCTAATATTTTATCAGCAGTTTTTATCACAGCCTCCCAGTCTTCATTTGAAAGGGCATCCCCCAGTTTTTTCTCAAGGAAGTTATCTTTATTTAAAAGATCTTTTTGAAGAGTTTGAAAATACCCATGTCTGAACTTTGTGAAATCGATATCAATCGGCCCACCTTTATAGTTATTTTTAATGTCTTTAACACAGTCATAATAGTACTTTTCCGCTTGGTCTGTATTTTGTGTAGAATTAACAGTAATTTTTTCTTTTTTACTGACACATCCTGAAAGCAACAAGGTGAAACAAACAACAAGTAATATTTTATAACTGTAATTTTTCATGATTATCCTTTTATTAGTACCGGTTTAACAATCTATTTTCAGTAAATATTTTTCTCTCGTCTTATAGTCTCCGATCAATAACTGTATCTTCCGCAAAAACAGCAACATAACCATCAGCATCAAGAGAATCCATCGCATCCTCGACAGCGACACGATCCTCATATGTGCCGAGATTTTCTACTGCCAGAACAAATGCTGACATTATGAGTAGGAGTAATACAATAAAAACAACCTGAAAAATACGCATGTGCTGCCCCTCTTTCTGATTCCCTTTTGAGTTGCAGGTTCTTTTCTTGCCTCGTTCCTAAGGTCACTTTAGGAACGAGGCACAACCAAACACAATAACTGCTGCCTATTTTTTAATTTCCAAACTGATACCCCAGTGTAAACATCAGGGCCTTATCGGTTTTTTCTCTTCCTGGTGACGGGCTTTTTTCCCAATCAATATTGTATTGCAGGGTAAGATTGAAACGCTCATATAATGGAACACGGATACCTGTCCTGCTTTTAATAAACATATCGTCAGTATCTTCAAGGCTTACAAAACCTTCATGGAAATGGAAAAACTGGAATGCCTTGTTGTAAAAAAACCTGTCATAATTGACTGCCCATCTGCCTGAAGAGTATGATTTATCCGGGGCAACAATATAATCATCACTCACATAATTTAAACCTGATTCAATGGAGAGATTTGTTTCCGGTGTTTCAAAAAACTGATGACCAACACCTACACCAAGTGCAGATCTGAGGCTCAGGTCCTTGAATTTATCCTTTTCAAAAAGTGAATTAGCATATGCAAACCATTTTTCTGACAGGAAATGATCATATTTTAGATAGCCAAGTGAATTGCTCTCTGTCTTTATGCCATTGTCTTCGCTTCTGTTAAGCTGACCTCCAGCTGTGTATCTGTTTTTTTCTGTTCTTGCAGAAAATTCTCCATCAAAGTGCGTTGTATCTTTTTCGGTGTTTCCGCTCGTAAATGTCATGCCAAGGTTTGCCCTGGCCTTTATCTTGAGAGGAGGCTCCTTGGGTGGGTTTACAGAGACAATATCGCCCATTGAAACAGATACAGGCTCAGAAATCTTGCTTGTATTAAACTTTATTTTACCCTGTTCAATGCCCTGAGGATTTCCGTGAATAAGGGTATCGTCACTTAAAAGAATGGTTATCTCTTTATCTGTTTTCAGATTGGCGATCTCAGTCCATTTGATGCCTATTTCATCTGCATATGAGGTTTTGATAACAAGCTTGCCTCCATTCATATTCAAGATCTCTCCTGTAATCCGGTCACCATTATTCAGGTATACCTCGTCAGCCATTATATTGTTAAAAGCTAATAAAGTTACTGTCAACATGGATAAAACAATACATTTGCATAAGACTTTCATAATAGTCTCCTTTCATTGCAGGGTTTATCAAACACAAAATAATAAAATTGAACTGTTGTTTAAAATAAGACTTCTTGGGAAACAGGTTTACTTATACAATAATATTGATTGGACTTACAGCATTTTCTTTTATTAGCTCAAGTTGAAATATGGTACGCCACCAGACATCCTTGTCTTTTTTTTGTTTTATTTTTAACAACCCGTAGGTCTCCTCATAAATATTTGCCCTGGGACCGACGGCTACTATATTTATCTCTTTATCTTTTTCTATCTGATAAATAATCCTGAATCTCTTCACCCGATAACTTTTTAATCCTTCAAGTTCATCCTTTAAGGCCTTTCCTACGCAAGGGTCTTCTGAGATCATTTTGAGTGCGCTTTTTATTTTCTTTTTAATATCCGGGTGCAAAGAACGTAAGTCCTTCACCAGATAATCAGGTATCCTCAGTTTATATATTGACAATACCTCTATTCATTGAATAATTCCTCTAATGAATAGAGTTTTGCAATTTTTTTTTCAGTGCTTTTACGCCCTTTTTTATTTCCTTAATAAAATCAGGATTGGATTGAATTGATATGGTCTCTTTCCATCCTTCGAATTCATCAGGACTTACCAGCACTGCTGCAGGCCTTCCATTTTTGGTTATAATTATTTCTTCGTCCAGATTGTTGACCCTGTCAACAAGGCTGCTCAGCTTTGTTTTCGCTTCAGAAAGAGATAATGTTTCCATTTTGTATCCTTAAAAAAATGAGCCAGAATTCTGGTCATTGTAGTTTTAATATTTTTTAGTGTCAATTATTTAAGAGAGCTGGGTAAAACATCGATCCGAGGCAGGTTTAACCAATGGAAATAAAAACATGAATTTTGAAATTGATCACTCTTCATCTACCCCCAGCTCTTCCTTTAGCTCTTCCATCCGGGTCTGGGCCTTTTCCCATTCTGAAATGGATTCTTCAAGGGTCTGTTTCAACTTTTTAAATTCATTCAAAAGAGGTACACTCTTGCTGCTATCCTTGAAGAGTTCAGGATCTGTAAGCATGCCTGATATCTCCTTTTCCCTTGCTTCAAGGGCTGAGATCTTTTCCTCAAGTTTTGCGCACTTTTCTTCAATGGGCTTAAGGGCGGCGTTAATCTCCTTGCGTCTTTCCGCCTTTTTCTTTCTAATCTCCTTTTTGTTTTCCGATAACCTCTGCTCCTGAATAACCGGCGCAGTGCCTGGCTCCTTCTCCCTGCCATCAGGGCTAACAGCAAGGGGTGAAGCACCCTCTTCCATCTCCTTAAGGTGCAGAAAATATTCCTTCAGGGTGCCGTGGTATTCTATAATCTGACCGTCCCTGATATCCCATATCTTTGTGGCAAGCCTGTTAATAAATGACTGATTGTGGGATACAAAGAGGAGTGTGCCGCTGTATTTATCAAGGGCATCTATAAGTATCTCGGAAGAGACAAGGTCAAGGTGATTTGTGGGTTCATCCATAACAAGCAGGTTACCGGGCTTTATAAGTATCTTTGCTAGTGCCACACGCGCCTTTTCACCACCTGAAAGCACCTTGACCGGCTTATCCACATCCTCACCTGAAAAGAGAAAGGCCCCGCATACCCCCCTCACAAAGCTTGTGCTCTCGTGCGGCACCACCTGATACACCTCTTCAAGGATAGTCTTTCTCTGGTCAAGCATCTCAGAGTGGTGCTGGGCATAATAGCTCATCTCAACATTGTGTCCCTGTACTATGGTGCCTGTGTCAGCGGGTATTTCATTTGCTATCATGCGGAGGAGTGTTGTCTTGCCATAGCCGTTAGGGCCTATGAGCCCTATCCTTTCACCCTTGAACACGTTAAGGTCTATATCCTTATAAAGCCTCTTTTCACCGAATGCCTTTGAGATGCTCCTTATTGTAAGCACCTGCCTCCCGCTCTGGGCCACCTCTGGAAATGTAAACCTGATCGTCCTCTGGCCCTTGTGGGTGCTCACTATCTCAATTTTTTTAAGGAGTTTGATCTTGCTCTGGGCCTGCCGAGCCTTGGTGGCCTTTGTCTTGAACCTCTCTATGAATTTTTTGGCATCCTTAACCTTCTGCTCCTGGTTCCTTGCCATTGCTTCAAGCCGGCTGTTTTCATCCTCCCTTAATACAAGGTACTGTTCATAGTTTCCCCTGTAACTCCTTATGCCTTCCGGTTCAAAACTTATAATGCGGTCTATCTGTCTATTTAAGAATTCCCTGTCATGACATACAAGGATTATTGCCCCTTTAAATTCACGTAGAAACTGCTCAAGCCACATCACCGAAGGCAGGTCAAGGTGGTTTGTGGGCTCATCAAGTAGGAGCAGATCAGGGGCCTGAAAAAGGAGGCTTGCTAGGGATGCCCTCATACGCCATCCGCCGCTCAGATGTGCAACAGGCTCGTTAAAACCCTGTTCTGTAAAGCCTAACCCTGCAAGTATCTTTTCCGCCCTGTGAGATGGGTACATGGATTCAATCAGGGTCATCTCATTGTGCAGTTCAGTTAAACGGCTCGCAAGTTTCACATGATCGGGGTTGCCCTGATTACTGTTTATAAGGCATTCTATACTTCTGATCTCTTCCCTTATGGTTTTTCTTCCGGGGATAGAGTCTACTATAGATTGCAGCAAGGGGCCTGAAAGCCTTTCATCCACATCCTGTGACAGATACCCGAACCTTGAACCGCCTGTGAGCACAACTTCACCGCTGTCAGGGTGCATCTCTCCTGATATAACTCTGAGCAGTGAGGTCTTGCCCGATCCATTAGGGCCAATAAGCCCGATACGGTCACCCTTTTCAACCTGGAAACTTAATTCCTTTAGTATCTCTTTTTTTGAGAGGGTCAGATTAATGTTGATTATGTTTAGAAGGCTCATAAAACTTTTAAAAAGAGGGCCATGTGAAGTTTGTACTAAAGTAAAGTTACCTGTTTACCGATAAATATCCTGAACCTCTAATGGTTCAACTTAAGCCCCCAGCTCTCCTCAACCCTCTTAGCATGGGGGCTTTCTTTTTTTTTGGATACATCGTTTGGATCAGCGTGAAAAGATACCGTCAAGTATTTCCTGTATCTGTGCGGGGTTAATATATCCTTTATCAAGCAGTATCTCACCTATAAGACGATGAGTCTTGTATTGAATCTCTTCTTCCACCTGAATTTTCAGGGTTTCAATGAGATTTTCGGCAGTTATAAACCCCTTTTCTATGGCTATTATGCCAAACTGTTTCTCATAATGCTCTATCTTGCCCGGTTTATCAGACATGGTTCCTCTCTTTCTCTACAGTTTATCCGAGCTGTATTTTTTCTTAAGTATTAAGCCATACACAAAGACCATGGCGATTACCCATATGGAAACAAGCAGCCAGCTTTTAGTCAGGTGCCAGACCGCACCGCTCCCTACAAAAGATGGGATTATCATAACTATCCCGATACCGATATCCCTGCTCTCCATGTTAACCTTCCTCTCAGAAAAAGATAATCGAGTATCACAAATAAATTAATATTGCTATTTATTTTTTGCTCTGGATATTCAATCAGTTACCTTTTTCCTGAGGCATAATTGCAACGGGTTTGAAATAGGTTATGATCCGCTTCTCCAGAAGTTCCATACCCTTTTCTCTTGCCTGGGCCTCGCTCCTGAAATCACCTATATAAACCCTGAACCATGTAACAGAAGGTTCCGTTTCAGGGACATAGAATGCCTTGTAACCCGATCCCTTAAGGCTTGCAACCACCCGCTGGGCATTCACCTCTTCCTTGAAGCTGCCTGTATGTATAAAATAGATGCTGCTGCCTGTTTCATTTTGAACAGCATCAACCTTTTCAGGAGAAATATCAACCACAGAAAATTTGTTTTGGGCCCGTGCATAACCTGTTATCACACCCGATTCAACAAGTGTTTTTGCATCCTTTACCGCTTCCCCCAGTGTTTTGTATCCGGTTATATAGATTCGGTATATATCTCCAATACCCTCTGATATCTCATGACGATAAAATGCTCTCCTCCCCAGGGTAATAAGCTCTTTTTCAAGGATAGCAGCATTTGCCTCCTCTTTATATGCGCCAACCTGTAAAGTAGCCCCCTTTGGCTGATCAGCATGGGTATCAGTCGCAAGAGGCTCGCTTATATCAGGTGCCTTTAAAGTATCCTGCACTTTAACAATCTTTGATTCCGGTTCAGGAGCCTTGTTTTCAACGAGCTCTGGCTTTTCCTCTGAAGCCTGTTTCACATCATTTATCGGTTGAATCTCTCCAGTCGGTTCCGGCCTGGTTTCAGGGGCAGGCTCTTCTTCTATCGGCTTATCAGCCAACTCTTTTACAAGGTAATCAGATATAAGTTCAAGATCCTTTAATACCTTGGCCTCCTTAATGGCCTCCTCAATTGAACTGTATCTTTCTATGTATACATGGTATTCAATTTTACCGCTCTCAGGATTCTTTTCTTTCCTGTAAAAGGCATTGTTCCCGGAATTTTTGAGCTTTGCTTCCTCTTTTTTTGCGGCCTCTTCACTGCTGAATCTTGACAGGGCAATAGAGAAAAAGGGGGTCTCTCCGCTTGATGTTGCAGGTGTAAAAAGTATAAAAGCCATTATTACGATAACTGGTATCGCGATGGGTATCATCCTGGCAGGCAGGCCTTTAGAGTTTATAGAGTCCATGTTTTTACCCGCTAATATCTGCACATAACAGTAAACAACCCGGCAAATGCCTCTTTTTTGACTATTTCCTATTAATAATCCTTTATCGTATGATACAAAAAAATGGTAGCAACATGAAAGAGTATAAGGAATAGAAGGGAATGTGTCAATGAATTGGTATTTTATGAATACACCATCCTTGATTATGGTTTCTGTTTTCTATATACTCCTTTGCCGGGTCTTAAAAAATTCAGAGAAAGGGAGCCAAAATGTTTATCACCTTTGAAGGCATTGAGGGATGCGGTAAGACGACCCAGGTTGATCTTCTTGTAAAATATCTTGAGAAGAGGGATATAAGCTTTATTAAGACATTTGAACCGGGTGGAACAGAGATAGGTAAGGGCATAAGAAAGATACTGCTTGATTCAAAGAACACCCATCTTTCTCCCCTTGCGGAACTGATACTTTATGCGGCAGACAGGGCACAGCATGCGAATGAAAAATTGATCCCTGCACTTGATAGTGGCAAATGGGTCATCTGTGACAGGTTTTTTGATGCGACTGTTGTATATCAGGGTTATGGCAGGGGGATGGATATGGAGCTTATCGGGCTTTTAAACAATAAGGCTGCATGCGGGCTTTGCCCTGACCTGACAATACTTCTGGATTGTCCTGAAGAAGTCGGCCTTAAACGGGCGCTTGCGCGCAATAAGGAGCTGAATCTTGAGGCTCAGGGGCGGTTTGAAAAGGAAAAACTGGAATTTCACAGGCGGGTGAGAAATGGCTATCTTGCCCTTGCCGATAGATTCAAAGAGCGCTTCAGGGTTATTGATGCCTCAAGACCTGTTGAAATGATAAGCCACGATATACATAATCTTATTACCCCCTGTATAGAGGCAATAAGGTAAAAAAGTGAAGGTATTCTCAGAGATAATCGGCCAGAAAAAGGCAATTGATTTTTTAAAAAGGGTCATAGTTGGTGACAGGATACCCCACGCATATCTCTTTACCGGGATAAACGGGGTTGGTAAAAGCACGACTGCCCTTGCCCTTGCAAGGGCAGTGAACTGCACCTCAGATACTACTGGTGATGGCTGCGGCAGATGCATTACATGCAGGCAGCTATCAAGTGGCAATTTTCCTGATATTATCACTATTGCCCCTGATGGGCAGAACATAAAGATAGAGCAGATAAGGGAACTGAACAGAAACCTTAATTACAAGCCTGTCTCAGGAAAATACAGGATTACCATAATAGACTGGGCCGAGATGATGACAGAAGAGGCGGCAAACTCCTTTCTCAAGACCCTTGA